>DUNJ01000104.1 GCA_012839395.1 Tepidimicrobium sp. | reverse complement strand
TCCTATTATAGATGGATTGTAGCTCGTCCCCTCCAATAGCATTGTAGATACGATCTATATCCACATACACTAGGTTGGATCTACATCCCGACTCATCCAATCGATCTAACTCTTTTCTCCCTTCTTCCAATAGTCCATCCACATCAAGCCTATTTTCTTTCAGGTAATCATCTTTACACATCACCACGATTTTATGCGGATTGTATATGGACTCAATTTCTTGTTTCAATACCTCTTTCAAATTTTCCAAACTCTGTTCCCCATCTTTTCTAGAATATACGTATATTATGCCTCCTCCAGCAGCTATATGATTGCTTATATAATCCTTTAAGGGTTTAGCTTCTTTCTTATGATTATTAAAGTTTACTATTCCCACAAAGGTTTTTCTTCCGATTATATCTTTGAAACTCGTTCCCATCCAATCGACCCCCCTCAGTTAAACTCCTTCATACTAAGTGCAATCCTCCCCCTATCTACATCTATGTCCAATATCTCCACTTCCACAATATCCCCCACCTTTACAATATCCTTAGGATGCTTTACATACCTATCGGATAGATGGGATATGTGGATCAATCCATCCTGCTTTACTCCAATATCTACAAATGCCCCAAAGTCTACCACATTCCGCACCGTACCCATCAGCCTCATCCCTAGCTTTAAATCCTCCATCTCTAGCACATCGGTCCTAAATATGGGCTTAGGCATCTCCTCCCTTGGGTCCCTACCTGGTTTCTTCAACTCCTCCACTATATCCCTTAAGGTTATAAGGCCTACATCCAACTCCTTGGATAGCTTTGTTTCGTCGATTTCATCCAAATCCATATCGTATAACTCCCTAGCTATATGGTAGGATTCGGGATGGACCCCTGTATTATCCAAGGGCTCCTCCCCTCCTGGTATTCTCAAAAACCCTGCACATTGAACAAATGTTTTTGGTCCCAGCCCCTTTACATCTAGAAGTTCCTCCCTATTGGAAAACCTTCCATTTTCCTCCCTGTATTGGATTATATTTAAGGCAACCCTAGATGATATACCAGCCACATAGCTTAAAAGGGATTGACTAGCAGTATTTAAATCCACCCCTACCCTGTTAACACAATCCTCTACAACTCCTTTTAGTGCGCGGGCTAATTTGGTCTGATTTAAATCGTGCTGATACTGCCCTACACCTATATGCTTCGGCTCTATTTTTACAAATTCCGCCAAAGGATCTTGAAGCCTTCTCCCTATGGATATAGCTCCTCTTATGGATACATCTAAATCGGGAAACTCCTCCTCCCCAACCTTGGAAGCTGAGTACACGGAGGCCCCTGCCTCATCTACTATGGTATAGTATATCCCCTTTTTTAGCTCCTCCAATAGCTGGGCTACTACCTGCTCCGTTTCCCTAGAGCCGGTACCATTTCCTATGGCTATTATATCCACCCCATATCTTTGGATAAGATCCTTTAGCTGCTCCTTGGTTCTATCCACCTGCTTTTGAGGTGGAGTGGGATAGACAGTGGTATGAGATAATAGCTTTCCAGTGTCGTCCATTACCGCCACCTTACAGCCAGTCCTATATCCGGGGTCAATTCCCATCACTACCTTGTCCCTGATTGGCGGCTGCAGCAAAAGGGGTTCCAAATTCAATGCAAATACATTTATGGCATCTTCCTCTGCTCTTTCCGTCAAGCTGGATCTTATTTCCCTCTCTATGGAGGGGAATAATAACCTATTACAGCTATCCTTTAAACTTTCCTCCAAGTACTTCCTACCGCAAAATCCTTCCTCCATGATCAGCTTGGATTTAAGCTTGGATAGTATCCTCTCCTCGGGAAGGAGTAAGGAGACTCTTAAACATTTCTCCTTCTCCCCTCTATTTATGGCTAAAACCCTATGGTTGGCAATGGATTTTACCGGCTCCTCATAATCATAATACATCCTATAGGGGGAGTTTTCATCTTCCTCAACTGCCTCCATCTTCAATATTCCCTCTTTATAAGCTATATTCCTTACTATATCTCTATATTCTACATCGTCAGAAATAATCTCTGCAATTATATCCATTGCCCCCGCTAATGCATCTTCCTCCGTGCTCACGCCCTTTTCCTCATCCACATAGGAAACCAGTTCCCTATTAAATTCCTCCTCTCCAGCTTTCTGCTCCATCAATACATGGGCTAGCTCCTCCAGGCCCTTCTCCCTAGCTATGGTAGCCCTAGTCCTCCTCTTAGGCCTATAGGGTCGGTACAGATCTTCCACCCTTTGAATACTTTTAGCCCCTAATATCGCCCCCTTCAAATCTTTGGTCAACTTTCCCTGCTCGTCTATTAACCTTATTACTTCCTCCTGTCTAGCTTGCAGGTTTCTTAAGTAGTTCAATCTATCGAATAGGTCCCTTAATATGGTATCCTTTAAATCCCCAGTCTGTTCCTTCCTATATCTGGCTATAAATGGTATGGTATTGCCCGCATCTATTAGCTTGATCGTATTCTCCACCTGATATGGTTTTATATTGAATTCCTTTGATAGAATCTCTATTAAATCCATCTGTTTCCCCTTCCCATTCCCACATGTTGGCTTATACCCCTATATTCTATATTTATTCAGAAATTCCTGCCAAATTTTGAAAACATTTCAAATCTTCTGCAATGATCCTAGGCACCCCTATTGCAAGGCTTTTTGCTTTAGATATTCCATTATAAACAGGTCTATCTCTCCATCCATTACCCCATTTACATCTCCTACCTCCACATCGGTCCTATGATCCTTCACCATATTGTAGGGATGAAATATATAGGAACGTATCTGAGAACCCCAGGCAATTTGATTATATTTGCCCTGCAAGTCCTCTATCTTCTCCTTCTGCTCCTCCTCCCTAAGCTGTATCAACTTGGCCTTTAGCATCCTCATGGCAGTATTCCTATTGCTATGTTGGGATCTTTCATTTTGACATTGCACTATTATTCCGGTAGGTATGTGGGTTATCCTTATGGCAGAATCGGTGGTGTTCACATGCTGTCCGCCAGCCCCACTAGCTCTATAAGTATCTATCCTCAAATCCGATTCATTTATCTCCACATCTATCTCATCATCCAATTCTGGATATACATCTATGCTGGCAAAGGAGGTATGTCTCTTATTGGATGAATCGAAGGGGGATATTCTAATCATCCTATGGACCCCTTTTTCCGATTTTAGATATCCATAGGCATTGAATCCCTTGATCAACATAGTCACCGATTTGATACCCCCTTCAGTATCGGCAAGTATATTGAGTATAGTAACCTCAAACCCCTTTCCTTCCGCCCATCGCCTATACATCCTAAAAAGCATCTCTGCCCAATCCTGGGCCTCCAATCCCCCTGCCCCAGAATGTATTGCCAATATGGCGTTGTTTTCATCGTACTCTCCCTTTAAAAGGGTAGCCAGCTTAAATTCTTCACCTTCCTTGGATATTCTCTCAAAATTACTCTTAATCTCCGGATATATGCTATAATCTTCTTCCTCTATGGCTAGTTCTATCAACACCTCCAAATCCTCAATCCTATTCATTAGATCTTCATATTTTTCAATCTGACCCTTTAGGGCCTTGCTCTCCTGCATTATCTTCTGAGCCCTATCTATATCCTGCCACAGATCTTGGTCATAGGATTTTTTCTCTAATTTCGCTACCCTCTGCTTAAGCCCATCTATGTCAAAGAGACCCTCCTAATTCCTCGATCATCTGCTTTATACCTTCGGTCTCTTCCTTCAATACATATATTCCTTCCATCATATCCCTCCAATTATCTATTAGAACCGCAACACCTTTTATATTTTTTACCGCTTCCGCAGGGGCAGGGTTCGTTCCTACCTATCTTCCTTCCCCTTACCACCGGTTGCTGTGGTCTATTCCCTTCCTCAGTAGGTTTAGCTATCCTTCTCCTTTCCATGTCCTCCGGTTTTTCAACATGGTATAGGTATCTTAGGGTTTCCTCCTGTATGCTATGATTCATCTCATCAAACATATCAAACCCTTCATTTTGGTAAGCCATAACTGGATCCTCTTGCCCATAGGCCCTCAGTCCAATGCCCTGTCTTAGCTGATCCATAGCATCTATATGATCCATCCATTTACTGTCCACAACTTGCAATAGAACTATCCTCTCGATCTCCCTAAAAGCCTTGGAGCCTATCTCTTCTTCCTTGCGGCGATATAGCTCCTCCCCTATCCTATATAGCATATCCACCAACGTATCCTTATCCAAGGATTCTACATCCCCTATATCCATTCCTCCCTTAGGTAGGAATATATTGGATAGATAGTTCTCTAGCCCTACAAAATCCCATTCCTCCGGATATTTACTCTGCCTAGTATAGACATCTACGGCAGTCTCCACCACATTTTTGAGCATCCCTAATATATGCTCTTTTAGATCCTCTCCTTCTAAAACCTTCCTCCTCTCCCCGTAGATGACCTCCCTTTGTTTGTTCATTACATCATCGTATTGGAGTACATGCTTCCTTATGGCGAAGTTATTTCCTTCTACCTTCCTTTGGGCATTTTCTATAGAGCGAGTTAACAGCTTATGCTCTAATGGTTCATCATCGGGCATATTGAGGCTTTCAACTATTCCCTGCATCCTCTCTCCCCCAAATAATCGCATAAGATCGTCCTCTAGGGATATGAAGAACCTGGAGGAGCCAGGATCCCCCTGCCGTCCAGCCCGCCCCCTGAGCTGATTATCTATCCTTCGGGATTCATGCCTCTCCGTACCTATTATATGAAGCCCTCCTACCTCTATCACCTTTTGAGCTTCCCTTTTGGTGATCTCTTCATACTTTTTCTTCAGCCTATTATATTCCTCCCTTACCCTAATGACCTCTTCCTCATCGGTATTCTCGAAACTATCGGCAAGGGCTATTATTTCGTCATCATAACCTTTCTTCTTTAGATCCAATTTGGCCATGTATTCAGGGTTACCTCCCAATACTATATCGGTCCCTCTTCCGGCCATATTTGTGGCTATGGTTATAGCGCCAAGCCTACCTGCCTGGGCTACTATCTCCGCTTCCCTTTCATGATGCTTGGCGTTTAACACCTGGTGGGGAATTCCCCTTCTTTTAAGAATGCTACTCAATAGTTCCGACTTCTCTATCGATATGGTTCCCACCAATACCGGTTGCCCCTTTTTATGTTTTTCTTCTATCTCCTTAACTATGGCCCTAAATTTGGCCTCCTCGTTTTTATATATACTATCGGGATAATCCTTCCTTATAACCGGCATATTGGTAGGAATCTCTATTACATCCATTCCATATATCTCCACAAACTCCGATTCCTCTGTCTTTGCCGTTCCCGTCATCCCTGCCAGCTTTTCATACATCCTAAAATAATTTTGAAAGGTGATAGTAGCCAAGGTTTTGGACTCACTTTTTACATTTAGCCCTTCCTTGGCCTCTATAGCCTGATGAAGCCCATCGCTATATCTTCTGCCCTGCATAAGCCTTCCGGTAAATTCATCCACTATTATTACATTTCCATCCTTAACTACATAATCTATATCCCTCTTCATTATATTTCTAGCCTTCAACGCTTGGTTTATATGGTGAGCCACCTCCATATTCTCCACATCCGCTAAGTTATCCAGCCCAAAGTAGGCCTCCGCCTTGGCAGTTCCCTTTTCCGTAAGGTTGCAGCTTCTGCTCTTCTCATCTATAAGAAAATCTACCTTCTCCTCCTTTATCTCCCTGTCGAAGGGATCTAAATCCTTTTCATCTGGATCAATAACCCGTCCTGTTAAACTTCTAACAAAGGAATCTGCCTTTTGGTACAGTTGGGTGGACTCCTCTCCCCGGCCTGATATTATAAGGGGAGTTCTAGCCTCATCTATCAATATGCTATCCACCTCGTCCACTATGGCATAGTGGAGCTCCCTTTGAACCATCTCGTCCTTATATATAACCATATTATCCCTTAAGTAATCGAAACCAAATTCGTTATTGGTACCATAGGTTATATCACATCTGTAGGCTTCCCTCCTTTGCGAACTATCCATCCCATGGGTTATGCAGCCTACAGTAAGCCCTAAAAACTCGTATATCTTACCCATCCATTCCTTATCCCTCTTGGCTAAGTAGTCGTTTACCGTTACTATATGGACGCCTTTTCCAGTTAGTCCATTTAGGTAGGCTGGTAGAGTTGCCACCAAAGTCTTACCCTCTCCTGTCTTCATCTCCGCTATCCTACCTTGGTGTAATATTATTCCACCTTGTAGCTGAACCCTAAAATGTTTCATTCCTAAAACCCGGGATGAGGCTTCTCTTACAACTGCATAGGCCTCTACCAAAATATCCTCTAAACTTTCCCCATCCTTCAATCTATTCTTAAATTCCAAAGTCTTAGATTGTAGCTCATGATCCGATAAGCCCTGCATATGTTTATCTAAAGCTTCAATCCCTTCCACCATAGAATCTACTCGCTTCAATTCCCTTTCGCTATAGGAACCAAATATTCTACTAAGAAAACCCTTCATCTGTTAACCGCCTTTCAATATAGATCCTTTTAATTAAATTTTTCGCCTCCCCATAAAGGAGTCCCTTCCTAACATTATCTGTTGAATCAATAGGAATATACCAAGCCCTATTATCAAATCCCCAACGCTTATTATCTTAGCCAAGGGATAGGGGTCTGCAAACACTATTATATTCCCCAGTATGGGAAACCTGGTGCCCTGGGATATGGAGGTATATAGAGTAATGCCGCTTTCTACCATATCCTTCAGGCCTGAACCATCTATTAATGGAATGGCCTCAGATAGTATTGGAATCTTCCACTGGTTTGCCCATATGGCTAAAAAATTCATCCCATATCCAGCCAATAGAAATTTAGAGGCCCTGTACCTCATATTGGCCACTATTCCAATCAGTATTAAGAAATAGGATAGGATTTGAATCTCCCTGGAATAGGTAACCACTAGATTCACCATATCCATATCCTCCAAACCGCTTAAGAAAAACAATATATATTGAATTGCAATGCCCAGTATCAATATCCACATACTCCTATGGGTTAAGGCCCTCAGCCTTCTAAGCTTGCCCCTTCGTATCATACCAACTATTATGGAAATAAGTATGGCTTCTATCAACATATGTACATCCCCCCATGTTTATCTTCCTTATACCAGTATAGCATATTCTATATTCCTATTAGCTTCAATGAATCGATATACTAACAACTCCATTATACTACAAAATATGGATTAATGGGGTATAATTGAACAAAACCATGGCCGATCAGCTTTCCATCGACCATGGTTTCTTTATATATTCAATATGATGAAATCATGCTATTCTATTTATATATTATTTTACTATTGAAATTCAGGCTCTATCAGCCCATAGTTCCCATCCCTTCTCTTATATAAAACCCCTAGGCTATCGGTCTCCGCATTCATAAACAGAAAGAAATTATGTCCTAAAAGCTCCATCTGTAATATGGCCTCTTCCTCGTCCATAGGTTTCATATCGAATCGCTTAATCCTTACGATCTCCGGTCCATCATCATCTTTTTCCTCCAAGGAGGGTATATTTTCAAACCTTATGGTCTCTCCATTTTGATATCTCCTCTGAAGTTTGGTCTTATACTTTCTAATCTGTCCTTCTAGCACATCCACCGCTTTATCTATGGATGCATACATATCATCTGAAGATTCTTCAGCTCTAAGTAAAGTTCCAGGCAGGTTTATGGTTATTTCGATGATCTCCCTATTCTTCTCTACGCTAAAGTTTACGCTTCCCTCCAGCTCCTTTTGAAAATATTTCTCAAGCCTTCCCAGCTTCTTAGTGGTAATATTCTTTAGCGCCTCCGTCACCTCGATATTTCTTCCAGTAAAACTTAGTTTCATAAACCCCAGCTCCTTTCGCATATGAAAAGCAACTCCCTATATATTTATAATATACCCATATACATAGGCTATGTAAACAAAATTAATCTAATGCCTGGCCCTTGAATTTATACATGCTAGATGAATATTTATTGATAAAAAGATTGTCAATCTTTTTGTTAACAATATGTGGATAACTATAGGGTGTTTTTGTGGATAATGTGGATTGTTCTGTGGGTAACTGTTTATTGCTATAGTTGACTGTGGATAAAGTTCTTAATAAAGTCTGTATAAGATAGTATGCGACTTTTTTCCCTGTTTATTACCATTTTTAGAATATTTTCCTCACCTTATAGATATAACATTTTTAGTGGTATGATATGTTTTAACCCCAATATATGGGTATATCAATTGGATACCTGGATAAAAAAAATAGGCTAATAGCCTATTTTTTTTCATCGATAAACATATTATCTACAAAGGAGATATTATATCCCTTATACGCCTTTTGCCCCCTCTTCAGCCTTTTAAGCTCCCTCTTGGTATTTTCAAAAGACTTCTTCATATTTTTATGGTTTTCATCATCTAGCGCCGCTATAGCCTCCAATTGAGCGGTTACCTTCCCTACAACTTCTTTCAATTCTTCAAGGTTGGGATATCTATCCACGGATAGTTGGTATATATCCTCGATATGGTTATGTTCCTTTATGCTGGAAAATATATTTAAAAAGGATAGGTTCAACCCATCTACCCTTTTCATTATGGAGTCCTTTTCATCCAATATCCTGTTTAGGCTATCCATGTCCCCATCCTCTATACTCTTTAGCTGCACTTTGGTGATATCGTACATTTCTTCAAATAGCTCGCTCTTCTTCTTTGCTAGGGTGATCAGTTCATCTATCTGCTTCCTAGTCATATTCCCACCTACCTATTCTTATAGACCTGCTTTTTCACATCCTGCATAGCTTCCTTCCAGGTATCCCGCATATCGGTTAATATATCCAAAGCCTCATCTATAGCCTTAGGATCCTTATGGATGTTGGCGGTTACCAACCTGTCCATTATAAAATCGTATAGATCCCTTAGGTTGTTAGATACATCATAGTCCATATTTAGGGTTGTCCTAAGCTCCGTAATTATATCCTGAGCCCGCATCAAGGCCACATGGGCGTTCTCCAACCTACCCTTTTCCATATTGTACTTGGCAATATTCATAAACTTGATACCCCCATCATATAGCATAAGGGTTAACTCCTCTGGGGTAGCTGTAAGCACTGCGCTCTGTTTATACTGGTTCAATGCACCGTATGTCATATTCTCATCCCTTCCTATTGTCCCATAAACTGTTGCATAAGCCACATGCTCTGTTGATTCATCCTACTAATAGCCCTTTCCATGGCGGTAAATCTGGCATAGTAGCTATTTTCCTTCCTTATCAACATGGCATTTAGATCGTATATCCTTCTATCATATTGTATCACATCCCGATCCAACATGCTGATGCTGCCCTGTTCTGTAACGAAATCAAGTAGTATGTTGAATTTAACATCCCTAAAAAGATCTGCATCTTCTCCCGGGCCGGATTTTTTAATTATATCCTCCATCCCCGCCATCAAACCATCATATATCCTGGAGACCAATCCACCCAATTCCCCCGGTATCACATTGCCATCTTTATCCTTGCTTTCGGGCACACTTTCCTTAAATAAAAACTCCATTACCCCTTCTGGATCCTGGGCTATGGCCTCCTTCAACTTCTTCTCATCTATAACCAATTTACCCCCTGCACTGCCTTGAGTATAACTTTCGGTGGATATCCCTATCTCCGTTAGCAAGCTAAAGGGGCCGCTAAATTCGTCGGATTTCTCATAGAGGCTTTGCCTTATATTTAACATAGTCCTCTGTATTATATCATCGTTTCTAAGAAGCCCCGATTTGGCCTTCTCCTCCCACAGCTCGATTTCCTCCTTCTCCATGGCTTTTTTCTGCTCTTGGGTTAAAGGCCTATAATCCCTATATCGATTTTCTTTCAATAATTTGTTGGTTTTGTCCACAAGCTCATTGTATTCATCTATAAATTCCTTTATTTTATCATATACCCCATCCACATCGGTGGCAACCGTTATGGTAAATTCCCCGGTGCCTATAAGATCCATAGTTATACCGTTTATGGTGATGCGGTTTGAACCGAAGGATATATCCTTAGCGCCGCTAAAATCTATGAGAGCATCGCTTCCCCTATAGGTTTTGCCTTCTCCATCTTCTAAAGTCAATTTATCGCCTGTCTTCCCTACTACCTCTTCGCCCTCATATTCATAATGGTTTACATATAGATCCAATCCCTCTATAAATTCCCTTCCTATATCGGTTGTGACACCTATATTGATTTTGGCTTCCTCTCCTGTCGTTGTAGTCTGCAAAAAGAACCTACCTATACCTGAATCGTAGGATGCCCTAACCCCAATATCGTCCATGGAGTTTATTTTATTTACCACATCCCCCATGGTAATGCCACTATCTTTGGAAATCTCGATTAGCTTTCCATTTATGGTAAATTCCAATATCTTTATTGTTTGGTCTTCTCCATCTCGCAATATACCATCATCGCCTAAACTAATTCCATCCTCTCCCTGGAATACCTTGCCTCCACTGGCCATACTAACCCCATCGGCCAATCTCTTTACGTTGACCTTGTAATTGCTATCCATAGCCTGAGCGGTAGTAGATACCAGGGCTATATTCTCATCGGAGGAGGTGGCCTTCTTAACCCAGCTTAAATTCCTATAGGAGTTTGGCCTAAAGGTTCCTCGAGATGTTACCGAGGTTATTCCAAAGTTTTTCCTGGTGTTCAATATAAAGTTTACAAAGTCCTTGTTTATACTATTGTAGGCCTCTTGCCGCCAGAGGAGTATCTGCCTTTCCTGTTCCACCTTGTCCACCTTTATCCTCTCAGCCTGCATTAGGCTCCTTACCATCTCATCTGTATCAATTCCCGAGGCAAGGCCCGATAATCTCAAATGACTATACACCTTCCATCACCTATATCCTTTCATCCACCAATAGTCCAGATAATTCCCATAGTCCAGCGACTATGTCCAGTATCTTCTCTGGAGGGATCTCCCTTATTATCTCATCGGTGGTTATATCTATTATCTTCACCATTATATGTTTCGTCTTTTCATGGATTGAAAATTCAAATCTCCTATTGTATGCAATGAGTTGCTCATTTGCCGATTCGATGGATTCTATTAACTCCTCTTCTGCAACCTTTGTCTCCTTTATACGGGATTTGGGGGCTTGGACTTGCCTATTTATATCTTCGGTCTTTCCAGTTCCCATCTCCCTTAGATTCACATCCCTACCTATATTGATTTCAGCAGTATTTCCAATGCTTTTAATCTCCATAGTCGATCCCCTTCCATATTGTTCTATAATGTATATCGGCTAAATGGCCTTCCTCTTTAACGATATATTGTTCTAATTTCGGATAATTGTTATAATATTTATGACAATAATTGAAAGGTGATCCAGATGAAGATACAAAAAATCGGTATGCGCACCATCAAGACCACTTTTGCCGTGTTCATTACCATAGTTATCTCCCAGGTATTGGGATTGAGAAGCCCCTTTTTTGCAGGTATTGCTGCCATAGTGGCGATGCAGACCTCGGTTTCCGAATCCCTTTCCGTGGGGAAGGATAGGATGCAGGGGACCATATTGGGAGCCATAACTGCCCTTCTATTCTCCCTGGTAGCCCCAGAGAACCCTCTATTTATAGGTATTGGGACCCTAATCGTAATATATATATGCAATATATTGGAATTGAGGGAATCCACCCAACTATCTACGATAGTATTTTTATCCATCATATTGAACTATGAGGAAGGCAGCAGGATCGGATATGCCCTCTATAGAACATTGGATACATTGATAGGCCTAGTGCTAGGAACCCTTATCAACTACTTTATATTGCCCCCGAATACAGAGGATGCGTTGACCAAGAATATAGAGAGGCTGTACTCCTATTCTAGAGATATGGTAGATGGGGTACTATTCGACCATAAAAAGACCTCCCTAGATCGATTTAAGGAAGATTTAATAATGATGAATGAGGACTATAGTCTGCTACAAAGGGATAGCCAATTGAACTTACACGATAATCGAAATATATCCAACCTGGAAAAGATATTGGCGCTATTTGAAGGCATATACTACCATATGGGAATTTTAAGCTCTATGGATGTGCCTTTCAATATAAACCTGGCCAATAGGAGAGCCTTAAAAGAGCTATTCCATAGGGAGCTCTCCATAGAGGGGACGGACGATAGAGGGGAGTTGGATCTTATTTGCAACTACCACCTGGGGCAAATATTGAACAACATGCATTCCATCAGAACCAGTATGGATATTGTAGCAGGTGATAAAAAACCCGGCTCCTAATCTGGGAGTTGGGGTTTTTTACGCTCCTCCATATTCAATATTCCAATGCCTAAAACCACCAATATCAATCCCAGCATTAGATTTATGGTGAAATGCTCGCCTTTTATCAGCAGTACCGAAAATAGGGAACCAAATATGGAGGTGAGCATAAATAGATTATTTA
>DUNJ01000103.1 GCA_012839395.1 Tepidimicrobium sp. | reverse complement strand
GATTCCAACCGTTGACCACCCTGTCATTTAACGTATCCATTTTTGCCTTATCTGTCATAACTTTTCCCCCTTCAATTAGGATATTTTATATTATCTGATGCTATATAGACCTAATCGGTTATTATTGGTATATAATCAGTTCCTTCCTTCCTCTCCTCAAATTCCGATACAACGGCCTTTAATAGCTTCGGATCCCTTATAAGTTTATAGCCTGTCAAAGCTAAAGTTTTCGCTGCATATAGCATGCCCTTATGCCCTATGCTCATCCCACATGAAGCCGTCATCTGCCAGGTATGCCCCGCCGTTCCTACCGGGCTACAGCAAGTCATTATCTGACCGGTAGGTACTATCCAACTGACATCGGATACATCCGTAGAAGCTCCAACTGGAAATAGCTTATACCTTGGTTTGCTAACCCTATCGTCCAACAAGCTATCCTTTAGCTCCTGGTTACCAAACTTAGATACCTGGTTATCCTTTTGTCCTTCTGAAAACGTGTCTATTATATCCTGTGCAAATTTTAGCTCCTCCTCATTCCAAGCTGGTGGCTGCAATTCCTCTAGTGATTCATATAAAGTTTTATTTAATAGATCATTTGCTAGGAATTCATAGCAGCCGGTCAGTAGATCTATCTCCACCGTGGTTTCAGTCATAAGAGCTGCTCCTTGGGCTATCTTCTTCATCCTTTCGTATATTTCATCTACTTGCCTACGTTTCGGTGCCCTTATGAAGTACCATACCTCTGCGTTTTTGGGGACTATGTTGGGCTTGTCTCCGCCATTGGTTATTATGTAGTGCATCCTGGCGTCGGATACAACGTGTTCCCTTAAATAGTTAACCCCCACATTCATAAGTTCTACTGCATCCAATGCGCTTCTACCCTCCTCAGGAGATTCAGCTGCATGGGATGGTATTCCATGAAATTTAAACTTGACGGAGTTCATAGCTTGAAATGCAATCTCCATAGGCATATTGACAAAGCCTGGATGCCATGTTAAAGCTACATCTAGATCATCAAATACCTTTTCCTTTGCCATCCTTATCTTGCCCATCAATATCTCCTCTGCCGGACAACCAAATAGGATGACGGTTCCATCCTTCCCCTCTTCCTCCAGCTGATACTTTAGCCCGATAGCAGCACCTACTGCAGCTGTACCCAATAGGTTATGTCCACATCCATGTCCTGCCGTTTTCCCTTCTTGCGGCTTCCTATAGGGTACCGGTTCCTGGCTAAGCTCGGGGAGGGCATCGTACTCAGCCAAAAATCCAATCCTAGGCTTGCCCTTTCCCCACGTAGCCTTAAATGCAGTTTCCATGCCCGCTATATTCGTCTCCACTACAAAGCCTTCCTTTTCCAGGAGTTCTATCAATAGTTGGGAGGATCTGTTTTCTTCATATGCTTCCTCAGCATATCTCCATATGGCATCGCTTATATCCGTCAATAGCTTGGAATTATCCTCTATCCATCTTGTAGAAATATTGCTGCTCATCTATATCTCCCCTAACTATACTTGTATAACCAAATCCTTAACCAATTTATCTTCCCGGCTAGGCTCCAATATCAATTCATCTTCTACCACCGTACGAGCACAAGCCAATGCCGGCTTACCGTTAACCTTTACAACGCATCTGGCACATATCCCCTGGCAACATGCGCTATGTCTATAATAGGATAGTGAACCATCTAAATTCCTCGATATATAGTCCAATACATCCATAACGGTCCACTTCTCTTCCTTTTTTACGGGTACATCGTATTCCTTGAAATAGGCTTGTTCATCTACTGATGGATCTTTTCGATATACTTTTACCTTCACCATGTCACCCCCTAGTCCTCTAGCGTGTCCAGAATGTAATCGGGAATAGATTTAAACTTACCCTTAGGTAAGGGCTTCCTAGTTACCACAGGCTTCCTGGTGCTTATCTTGATCTCATCGCCTTCCTGTTGAGCCTCTATTTTCACCAGCCATTCGTCATTATTCACCTCTGGATAATCCACCCTCATATGACAGCCCCTGCTCTCCTTGCGCATCTGTGCTGCCCTAGCTCCCACTTCGTTGCACAGGATTAGGTTTCTAACCAGTATTGAGGTAATCCACTGGAAGTTGTACTTTCTCGATTTACTGGATAAAGCCATATTGGGTATCATATCTTCCCTGATCTTCTCGTATGTCTTTACCGTATTAGCTAGTCCTTCTTCATCTCTAAAGAAATTGAATCCCCTATCGGCCGCAGTCTCTATCTTTTCTTGAACCTTATATGGGCTAACTCCTTCATCCCTCTTAAAGGGCTCCATTATGGTCTCAACTATGGAATCTACCTGCTGGGAATCGATCTTTCCTTCAGCCGCATCCTCTGCATACTCTGCAGCAGATTTTCCAGCTCTAAATCCATGGGCCAACATCTCGGTCAGTCCATCTCCGCCTCTAAAGGCTCCAAACAATCCGCTAGTTACCTCTCCCGCTGCAAATAGGCCAGGAACTCCCGTGCTCATGTTTTCATCTATCACTATACCGCCCATGCTGTATTCACAACCTAGTCCTACCTTTATCTTTCTATCCCTCAGGACAGTAGCTTTCAATTCCTCTAAGTCGATCCTATTGTAGGTTCCCTTCTTGTGCCAAGTTGAGAAATGGTTAGCAAATCCTTCAAATGCCTCCTCTATCTCCTCTTCAGTGCAATGGGAGAAATCGTAATACATGCAGTTTCCATGCTCATCATAGCTCTCATATATGCTCTTGCCCCAGTAGTAAGATAGTATTATCTTCATCATCTTGCTTGCACCTGGCACCTTGTTGCACTTCTCAGGTATCTCTATCTCATTTCCATCCCCATCGGTAATCTTATATATCATGGGGAAGAATACTGGAACGGTGAATAGATATGGCACTATGGAACCCCTTAGGTTGTAAGGCTCTACCGCTGTCGGTATGAATAGTAAAAATTCCATATCAGCTATCTTAGCCCCTGCCCTATATCCCATTGCAATTCCATCGCCAGTCATATCGCTTATGCTATTTTTTAAGCTATATGGTTGGTATCCTCCTGTGCCGATTATTACCGCCTTTGCCTCAAATAGTATAATCTCTCCTGAATATACCTCTACTCCTATGGCCCCCACGGCTACGCCATCGTCTAGTAAAACATCTACAACTATTACATCTTCCATCACATCTACGCCTGGATTCTCCTTCATCCCTCTAGCAAGGGCATTTCCAAAGCTCCTTCCCGATGTGTTCCATAGGGTTGCTGGAGGTATAAATTGGAATATCTGCTTGGCATTGCGTGCCCAATCTATGCATTGCTTCACCGCATAAGGGGATTCCTCAGCAAATTGCTCGGCAATATTTTGATCGGATAGATAGAAGGAGTTCTTTACTACGCTTTCAAATACATCATCCTTGGTATAGTTTAAATCTGCAGCTTCCTCACCACAAATCTTCTTTGCACTCTCTCCATCTATTCCAAATCCACCACCTATCATTATGGTGTTGCCACTTCTACCTACCTTGCCCTTGGAAACCATCGTTACCTTAGCACCTTTTTCATAGGCGGAAACTGCTGCAGATACAGCAGCGCCCGCACCACCTATTACAAGGACATCCGTTTTTACAATCCTATCTATATTACTATAGCTCAAGACATCATCTCCTTTACAAACTACATCGTATAGGTAATTTCTACTTTCCAGGATTGAACTTGAATTCGCAGATATCGTCTCCCCATGTCTTGCAGTATTCCCTTTCAAGTCCTAGGTTAAAGCTATTGAATAGAATGTAATCTACTTCGCAGTATAGCGCGCCTAATTTCTGTCCCAACTCACCATAGTCGCTCCAAACATCTTCAAATGGACAATATTTGCAACCTCTCTCATCGTTAACCCATCCGTTGGATGGCATATCCCTTACAGCAAAATAATCTTCTACGGTCTTAACTTCGATGCCTCTTTCTTCAGCTTCTTCCTTCATGGAGCGAACCCTTTCCTCTCCAAACTTGGTCATCGCTGATCTGATGGCTTCTGTGCCCTTTTCTTCGCCTAAAGTTTCGTACATCTCTTCTGCCATGTAGTAGTAAAGCTTAGCAAATAGCTTAGCAAAACGCGTTGCTGGATCCTCATGACTCCTAATCTTGCTTGTATTCTTCTCCATAATGCATCCTCCTTGTAATAAATTAGTTTATATATTAATTACAGCTCCTAGCTGTAAAAATTACCAGACCGATAAATAGGTTTTATGGGGCAAATTCATATATAATAGGTTGTATGTACTGGACATATAGACTAGATAATGTATCAAGTAATAAGTTTTTATTAATTCTTAAGTTTGTTCCTTTATTAGGAACATTGTACTTTTTATCGGTCCTGCCTCAATTATATAGTATCGTTTTTTTTAATGCAAGCCCTTTCCTCAGGAATTGCCTTTCCATTGTTAATGTTTTTCTCCTCGTTCCCTTCCTGTGTAAAGCATTTTCAACAAGCTACACCCTTCCATTCCTTATAATTCCTTAATAGATCACTTCTACACACCAATCCCTATCCCTCTATACAAGTGTAGTAGGTTGCCCCTTAGCCGTAGATGATGTAAATATATATGGGGTTAAAACTTCTTTCCATTCCTATCCCATCGTTAATTTTGCCACAAACCTTCCTTTGTAAAGCTGCTTATTGGCTTGATGTCGCATGTTGACTCTTCCACCTTCCTTTTCTTTCTGATTTTCCATCGTAAATAATGTGAAAGTAACTATTATATTAAATCCCAGCCCTATCTATCCAACGATAAAACATCCTTGCTATATTCTATTCCACTTATTATTGGTTTTAAATTTCGATTGTGATAGAATTAAAATCGAAGTAATTATCATATATGAAAAATTCCTTACCAGATAGGAGATGATTGAATGTCTTACCTAAGATTGATACAGGATACATTGCAAAATATGGCTATGACTTTGGCCTCCGCTTTAAATGTGGATGTGGTAATAGCCGATAAGCATTTGACTAGAATAGCAGGTACTGGCAAGCTTGGCAATAAGTTGGAAGAGGACTGTGCTGGGGATTCCCTATTTGCAAATGTGATAAATACTGGAAAGCCTCAAATCAATCTGAGGAAGGAGGATAGCCCCATATGTAAAAAATGCTCCCATTTGGCCCAATGCCATGAATACGCTAATATGACCTATCCTATCCAAGTAGATAAAGATACCATAGGAGTTATCAGCTTTACATCCTTCAACGAGGAACAGAGGAGGATAATAAGCTATAAAAGGGAAGAGTATCTAAATATGCTAAAGCATATGGCGGAGATGATTGAAAAAGAGATAGTGGGAATAAAAGTTAAGAATAGATTGAAGGGCAATATAGCCGAGGTCAACGAGATAATCAACTGCCTGAATAAGGGGATAATAATATTAAACTCCAATATGGAGATAATCCACATAAATATAAAGGCATTAAAGATATTGGATGTAGACCTATCGGATACCAAGATAATCAATAGCCCAATAGACGATATCATTAAAAATATAGATCTTGAAGATACTGGCAACGAAGATATGATGGCCTATTGGAATATAAAAGGGGAAGACGTACGGGTTATTTACAATATCAACAAGCTATACCTAGGAAATGGTCAACTTTCCCTTATGGTAAGTTTTGATAGAATTGCAGAGATAGTCAATATAGCCAAAACCTACGAAACGAAGGAAGAGATAGTATTTTCCAATATAATAGGTAAAAGCCACCCCCTATTAGAGGCCATAAATAGGTCCAAGATAGTAGCTAAAACCGATGCCACAGTGCTCCTCCAAGGAGCTAGCGGCACAGGTAAGGAGCTATTTGCCAGATCCATCCATAATGAAAGCCCAAGAAAGGACGGCCCCTTTGTCGTAATAAATTGCGCTAGCTTACCTGAAAACATAATCGAATCGGAGCTATTTGGATATGAACAGGGAGCATTTACTGGAGCAAGCCCCGGGGGAAAAAGAGGGAAGATAGAGTTGGCTAATAACGGTACCCTATTTTTAGATGAGATAGGCGACTTCCCCTTACACCTACAAACCAGGTTGCTTAGAGTGTTGCAAGAAAGACGGATAGACAAGGTAGGGGGTGAAAAACCAATAGATATAAATATAAGGATTATATCTGCTACCAATAAGGACCTGATAACCTTGGTAAGGCAAGGAAAATTTAGGTTGGATCTATTTTATAGGCTAAATACCATTCCCATCCATCTACCTCCCCTCAAGGATAGGGGAGATGATATATTCCTATGCTCTCAATACATTATAGAGAAGATCTGCGATAGAATGAATAAGAATAAGAAGAGGCTATCTAAGGAAGTTAAGGAAGCCTTTTTGCAATATGAGTGGCCGGGAAATATTAGGGAACTAGAGAATGTATTGGAACATGGGATATGCTTTGCCACAGGAGATCGGATAACGCTTAAGGATCTTCCCAAATACTTCTTAAATAATAGCCTATCTAAAGTAGAAGAAATTCCTAGGACAAGCCCTATAGATAACACCATATATGATAGACTCCTATCGGAAAAAGTTGAAAGCTTGGAGCAGTTGAAGATGGAATTTGAAAGAGATATAATAAATCAATTATTGGAGATATATGGAAATTCGGTGGAAGGAAAGAAAGCGATAGCTAAAAAGTTGGATATAAGCCTTACTACATTGTATAGAAAGATGGGTGATCGCTAGTCCTTTGTCATAATTGAAAAACATTATCCCTTATGAGAAATTTCCTTTGTTGAATTCTTAGATATCCCCATTTTAATATTTTTATAATAGGCCCTAATATGGCTATTTTACGAGGTTTCACTGAAACCTTTTGTTCCATTTAAGTCGTTGGCATGAAACTTGCAACTATATATTGCTATAAATATTTAATAGGTGGAGGAGCGAATATATTATGAAAACAAAGCAAAAAGATATCTATAACAATTTAATGGAAAACAGGGAGGATAGACCTTTTGTCGATCTACTCCAGGTCCTCAAGGAAGGGGTTAGGCCAGCCCTTGGCTGTACCGAACCGGTGGCATTGGGCTTAGGGGTAGCGGAGGCATATAGGCATTTGGAAGGTGAACTAATAGGCATAGATATAGAACTGAGCCCAAATATATATAAGAATGGTATGGGTGTTGGAATACCAGGCACCGACGAAAAGGGCCTAATATTTGCTGCAGGTTTAGCCATAGCTTGCGGGGATGCCACATTGGGGCTGGAAGTATTTAAAAATGTGGATGACTCCCATGTAGCCAGGGCCAAAGAAATTATCGAAAATAAGGATATAAATATACGTATACAAGATGGCAAGGGAAGCTTCTATATTAAGGCCAAGGTAGTAACGGATCAAGGGGAAGGGATTTGTATAATAGAGGATAACCACACCAATATAGTGCTAGTACGGGTAAACGATGAAATCATATTTGAAAAGGAAAGATCCAAGGATAGATCTAATGAAAACCCATTGGCGCAATTAGTAGATATTACCTTGAAGGATATAATAGAGTTTGTAGAAAAAGTCCCTTTTGACGATATCCAATTTATGTTGGAAGGTGTAAGGGTAAATATGGATATTGCACGAAAGGGGTTGGAGGAAGGATCAGGAGCTGGCCTTGGAGCGGCTATGAATTCCTTAATGGAAGAGGGAGAGATTGAAAAGGATGTGGTAACTCAGGCTAGAATCCTAACATCTGCTGCCTGCGATGCCAGAATGGCTGGAGTAAATATGCCAGTTATGAGCAGTGCCGGTAGCGGTAATAATGGAATCACCGCCATAATACCTACTACTGTAGTTTGTGAACAACTAGGATACGATGATGAGAAACTTGCCAGAGCCCTTGCTTTTAGCCATCTAATGACTTCCTACATAAAGGCATTTATAGGGGTTTTATCCCCAATATGTAGCTGTGCGATAGCGGCAGGCATAGGGGCTTCCGCTTCTATTACATGGTTGATGGGAGGAACAGAAAAACAGATAGAAGGTGCAATAAAGAATATGATAGGATCTATATCTGGAATGATATGCGATGGGGCCAAGGGCGGTTGTGCCTTTAAGCTATCTACAGCAGCCTCAGAGGCTATAATACAGGCTAAGTTGGCAAGAGCCAATATATTTATATCGGATTTTGATGGAATAGTAAGCTCTACTGCCGACTTAACCATTAGAAACCTGGGAAGATTTTGCTCTAGGGGCATGAAGGATATGGACAAGGAAATAATAGAGATAATGGCTCGATAGTTATAAAAATTCCACTTCCATTTTATTGGAAGTGGAATTTTTTATTTTATCAATTGAGATATGCTTCTAGCGGCAGAGATCACACCTTGAATCATTTCATCTTTCTTCTCCCTCATCTTAGGTGTGGATCCCGATACGCTTATTGCAGCAATAGGTGTATTGGATGAATCAAATATTGGAGCGCCATAGCAGGTTAATCCCAACTCATTCTCCTCGTTGTCAATGGAATAGCCCCTATCCCTTATATATCCAAGTTCCTCTAAGAATTCATCCTTATCCGTAATCGTATTAGGCGTAAAGCGTTCCAGCTTCACATTTTGCAGATAGCTCTCTATTCTACTGCTAGGTAAATTAGCCAATATAGCCTTACCCATGCCTGTACAATATGCAGGGGTGGTACCTCCAACCAGGGATTTCATACTGAACATGGTGGTACCCCTTACCTTATCTATAAACCTGATATTGTAGTTGTCTTCCAATATGCCTAAATGGCTAGTTTCGTTAAATTGAGAAGTCAGCTGTTCCAAATAGGGCCTAGCATAGTTTACTATCTCTAACCTGTCCAATACGATAGCACCTATATCCGCAAACTTCATACCCAACCTATACCTACTGGTATCTTCATTTTTTTTCACATAGCCCCAAACCTCCAATGTGGTTAATATGCGAAATGCGGTGCTCTTTCCAATACCAAGTTTTTGGGAAAGGTGGGTGACCCCTATTTCCTCAACTTCCGTAAGTACCTCTATAGCCCTAAAGGCGTTGTTTACGGATTGTAATACATTAACATTCTTTTTTGATCTGTTTTTCTTATCCATATATAACTCCTGTCTTTCCCTATTTCCCCTCTAATGGTATAACCCATTATAGTATTATAATGGGTTAGTGTCAATACCTGGAAAAGCCGTCTCCGGATAGTATCGTACCATGGATATCATTTCGTAGGTATAAAATCCTTTATATTCTCTTCCCCTCTAAGGCCTCTCAAAGCTCCCCCCGCCAAGGATTCCATCTCATTTTCCCCTGGATATACCGCGATGGGAGCTATAAAGGAACAGCTCTCCTCTATACTATCTATTACATACTTGGAGTGGGCGATTCCACCTGTCAGCAATATGGCATCCACATCTCCTTTCAATACACTGGCCATGGCTCCGATCTCCTTACAGATCTGGTATATCATGGCATCTAGGCAAAGAGCTGCCTTATCGTCGGTCTTAGCCATCTTCTCCACTTCCCTTACATCACTAGTGCCTAAATAAGCTATAAGCCCCCCTTCTCCTTGAAGCATAGTCTTCACATCATCATAGGTATATTCTCCAGAGAAGCATATATCCACCAATTGACCCACTGGCAATGAGCCAGTGCGATTTGTTGAAAAGGGACCATCCCCATCTAAGGCATCGTTTACATCTATTGCCCTGCCCCTTCTATGAGCCGCTACAGATATGCCTCCTCCTAGGTGACCCACTATTAGGTTTATTTCCTCATATTTTAATCCATTTTCCTTTGCATACTTCCTAGCCGTAGCCTTGTGGCTTAACGCATGAAAGGAGCTTAAGCGAGGTATAAGGGGATGTCCCGATAACCTTGCCACTGGGTGAAATTCATCTATAACTGGCGGGTCCACTATAAGGGGAATAGCCTCGATATCTTTACACATATCATAGGCTATTTTACTTCCTAAGTTAGCGGGATGACTTCCATATATCTGGCTGGCCTGCTGCTTTAGCATAGCTTCATTTATCCTGTATATACCGCCTTCCACCGGTTCGGTGTTACCACCACGGCTCACTATGGCAGCCAATTCCCCTTTGGATATTCCATTACAATCCATAAAGGCTTCAATAGCAGTCATCCTATATTCAAGCTGATCAAAAATCCCTTGAAATCTTTTTAAATCCCGTGTTGGATGATCTATAGTATTAGCTATTATCCTTTTATCATCTTCGTAATAGGCTATCTTGGTAGATGTAGATCCTAAATTTATTGCCAATATCTTATACATAGCTATCACCTCTTCAATAAAATAAGTTTATCAAGCCCTAGGCTATGCCTAGAGCTTGATAATTTAAATATCATGATATATAACTTGCAAGACCTATGGATAACAATTTGTTCTTCATGGAATCAGATCTAGAGGTCATTATCACTGGAGCCCCTGCTCCCATTATAGCCGCCGCCACATCCTTATGGGCATAGTAGGTAAGAGCCTTGGTTAACACATTTCCTACCTGCAGGTTGGGAACTACCAATACATCTGCTTGACCTGCTACCTCTCCGCCTACCCCCTTCTGCTCTGCAGATTTTGGGCATATAGCATTATCCAGTGCAAAGGGCCCATCGATTATTCCTCCTTTTATCTGTCCCCTATCCCCCATCTTGCTCAATATAGCCGCTTCCAAGGTATCGTCAATGGCTGGATTTACTACTTCCAATGCAGAAAGTAGCGCAATCTTTGGCCTTTCATAACCCAGCCTCATAGCCAACTCTATGGAATTCTCTATTATCCCCTTCTTATCCTCCAAGGAAGGCTCTATGGCTATTGCACAATCGGTAAGGAGCTGGAGCCCCTCCCCATATTCTTTATCGAATACGGATACCTGGCTTATAAGCTTACCGGTATTTAAGCCTTTCTCCTTATCCAAAACCGCCCTCATGAAGGTGCTAGTATGCAATTGCCCCTTCATAATAGCATGAGCATCGCCATTTCGCACGTATTCCACCGCCCTTTGGGCAGCCTTTCCATGGTCTGGTTCGTCTACCAAATCCCATTCCAACTCAATAGAAGCTTCTTTGGCCAATCTTTCCATCCTACTTTTATCTCCAATTAGTATAAATTCCGCTAAATCCAATCTGCCGGCTTCTTGAATCAACTCCAATATTCCCATATCATCTGCTGCAGCTATTACAATCCTGCGCTTTTCCTTCTTTTTAACTGTCTCCATTAGGGAATCCAAGCTATCGATCATATCTCCACCTCCCGTATAAATCGGCTATTGACTATACCGTCCCTTCCATATACTCCAATCTATCCATAATTCTTTGATAATTCTTTTTCACCGTCTCCTGAAGCTCCTCTATATCCTCCTGGCTTAGGTGTCTAAATCTCCTTTGAGGTTTAATATATTCCTCTATGGACTTAAGGTTTTTAAGTTTCATATTGACCTTTATCTTTCCATTTTCATATTCGTATAAGATCCAAGCCCCTGTTTGAACTGCCAATCTTGCTAGTTCCACGGATCTAGCTGGATCGTATCTCCATCCTGTTGGACATGGGGTCTGTATATGAATCAAAGAAGGTCCATTTGTATCCTTTGCTTTCTGCACCTTTCTTCTAAAATCCCTTAGGTTATGGATAGAAGCCGTTGCCGCATAGGGAATATCATGAGCTATGGCTATCTCCATTAGACTCTTCCTCTCGGTAGGCTTGCCAGTTGGTGTAGTGGTCGTACTTGCTTGATATGGAGTGGAGCTACTGCCCTGTATACCCGTATTCATATACGCTTCGTTATCATAGCATATATAGAGTACCTTATCCCTTCGCTCCATTACTCCCGATAAAGATTGTAACCCTATATCCACCGTTCCACCATCCCCTGCAAAGGCCAATACGGTGGTCTCCTTATCCCCCTTTGCATTCAAGGCTGCCCTTATCCCTGCTGCACATGCAGCTGTATTCTCAAGGTTTCCTTGAAAACCAGGTAGCTTCATAGCCGCCCCTGCGCCATATCCTGAAAATAGGGATCCACATCCTGGTGGAATTACAACTATGGTGTTTTCACCTAATACCTCCATGGTGTTTCTAGCGATCAATTCCAAACCGCAACCTGCACAGGCATTAACACCATGGGATACCAAACCTTTAGACTCATGTTGAATATCATACATTTTTAATCACCTGCCTAATCTCCATTGGATTATCCTTTAGATCTATCCACTGGGTATGCTTATCTCTCCTGCCTTCCTTGATCTCCAATAACTCGTTGAAGATCTTTTCTATGTTATCGATAGTAACATCCCTTCCGCCTAATCCACCTACATAATGCCTTATATCAGATGACTGATCCTTTAACGCTGCACAGGTTTCGCTCCATACCGGTCCACCTTGACCACCTAATCCAGCACTTCTGTCAAATACGCCAATTACTTCCTTACCAGCCAGAACCTTTCTTAACTGGTCAACTGGAAATGGCCTGAACATGGTTACCTTGGCCACGCCAACCTTCTTGCCCTCTGCCCTCATCTTGTTTACCACATATTTGGCAGTACCACACATGGAACCTAGAGCTACCAATACAACATCTGCATCCTCTGTTTTATAGCCCTCTACTATTTCAAGCTTCCTTCCAAACTTAGCTTCAAACTCCTCCAATACCTCCTGAGCCACCTTGGAAGCATTATCCATACCCACCTTCTGCTGGTATCTCATCTCTGTGTAATCTTCTGGTCCACATAATCCACATAGAAACATTGGATCCTTGGTATCTAGATATCCATTTTTTCTAATATATGGCCCCACGAAATCATCCACTAGCTCTTCTTCAGGTACATCCACCTTTTGCATGGAGTGGGATAAAAAGAATCCGTCCAAACATACCATAGCAGGGGTTAACACCCTCTCATCCTCTGCAACCCTATAGGCCACAAGCATTAGATCCAATACCTCTTGAACATTTTCGGAATAGAACTGCAGCCAGCCCATATCCCTTTGGGCCATACTATCTCCATGTTCACACCATAGGGTCCACGGTGCTGCTACACCTCTGTTTACCACCGGCATCACTACAGGCGCTCTAGTTCCAGATACCATGCTGAGAACCTCGTGCATCAAGGCCAATCCATTAGATGATGTAGCCGTTCCAGCCCTCACTCCTGTTAGCTGTGCCGTCATAGTCATGGACATTGCACTATGCTCTGATTCTACTCGTATATACTCAGCTTTCATCTCTCCAGAGGCAACCATATCCGCCAACCTCTCCGACATTGGGCTCTGAGGGGTTATTGGGTAAACGGATACCACTTGAACCTTTGCCAATTTCATCGCTTCAGCTGCAGCTGTATTCCCATTTAACATCTTATAGGCCATTACACTTCACTCCTTTCAGGTACCATCATAATGCATTTCTTAGGACATTCATTGGCACATATTCCACATCCCTTGCAATAGTCAAAATTGAATACTACACATTCTTTTTCATCTTTTCTGATCTCAACAATATCCACTGGGCAAACCTGTGCACAGATTCCACACTTTATACAATCTTCAAATACCACCTTAGGTCTTTCCAATCTCCAACTGCCCGTATCAGAGGCGGTAAATGTGGTTGCCACCGGTCCAAGCACGCTATATTTTTTTAATTTGCTCATATGCTTCTCTTGCTGCTTCTGCATTGATGTCACCTACCTTTTCACCAAAGAATGATCTAATCGCTTCCTCAACCGAATCTATCTTCAACAAGCCAGTCCCGGCCAATGCCCCAAGCATTGCACTATTGGGTATGCCCCTTCCTATTTTATCAAGGGCTATTGCCGTTCCATCCACGGAGTACATCTCCTTAAAACCATATTCTTTATACCTTTTTAAAACTTTTTCATCCGCCGTATTGATAACCAATTTGCTATCCTTATGTATGCCCTCGGATATATCTACCCCTTTATCTATTACAGTAGGATCCATTACCAATACTATATCGGGATTGTAGACAAAGGAATTTACCAATATCGGCTCCTCATCCATTACTATGCTAGTATTAACAGGGGCCCCTCGCCTTTCGTGACCATAGGCTGGTATAGTAATAGCATACTTATCCTCAAATAGGGACACTGCTCCTGAAAATATTTCCCCCGCCGTTACTACGCCTTGGCCCCCTAAACCATAGAATTTTAATCTGATCATTTGCACCATCCTTTCCATTGCTAATATGAATATAATACATTAGATTGTTCCTCTATAGGGAACTATGTTCCTGTAATTTAAATTATAACATAGCATTAATAGGGTGTCAATGCAACCGATCTGCCTTTTTCCTCTACAGTGTCCTGTGTTTATCATGGAGGAACGCACTGCATAAAAAAATATCAAGATAGAAGCTATCTTGATATTAAGGGTCTACTATAATAATCCTGTTATATGCCACCAGGGTATTTGAACCAACAATATGGTTATAAATACCGCCAAGGTAAGGGGAATCCCCATCTTAATGATATGAGATTCATCATACATCCCGTATTCCTTTCCTATGCCTACCAATATGGTTATGTGTTGATAGGGCAATACATAGTGAAACGCCACTGAAGAATATACCAACAGTGCTGGCACCAGTGGATTTAGAGCAGATGAGCTAGTGTAGGCTAAAAAAGCGGGTATTGCAATTCCCATCACAGCCATTACGCTCCCCAATACCATATGCAGACCTATTGATATCGCTGCTATCAATAAACCCAAAAGGAATATATTTTCAGGCACCGAAGATGGCAATATTACCGATACTATCCAATCGTTCATACCGGTTATGGCTCCCACCTTGCCGATAGTCAATGCTGCATTTAAAAATAGCAATGTATCCACAGGCACCGTCTTCCAGGAATCGTTAGTTAAAATATCTCCAAACGTCGGCATACTCATCATTATCACTATAAATATGGTCACCCAGCCCAGGTCTATACCGTGGATAGAGTCCGTCGTCCAAAGTATTATGGCTGCCATTACCCAAAACGCCGTTCTCTTCTCCATGCTAGTCAAGCTGCCTAGGTTGTCCAACCTACTCCTAATAGCATCTTTATTTATTGATATATCCGATTTAGGTTTAAATAGCTTGATAAGGAGTATGCAAGTCAATATACTTGCCGCCAATGCAGGCACCCCCATATGGTATAGCCAGCCTAGCCACCCAATGTTTTGACCGGCAAAATCTATGGCTATCATATTGATGCTGCTGTCTCCAGTCAAAAATAGCATGGCTGTGGGAACTGCAGCCGCAAATACGGAAAATCCTATAACCTCAGCAACCCCCTCCTCCATTTCTGCATTTTCAATTACCACCTTCATCACCGATAGCACCAAAAAAGCCCTTGGCCAAGGATTTGGGATCAAAAGGCTCAATATAACTTGAAGAACGAAGCAGGATATTACTATGCTATTGAAGGAGTTTACAAACTTCAATACAAACATATAGGCTATTCTTTCCCCTAACCCCGATCTATTAACAGCATCAGCAATTAAATAAGCCCCTATTACAAGATACATTAAAGGCGATACCCAAGGGGAAAATACCTCCGATGCCGGTGCTATATCCAATAATACTAGGCTTATAAGATATAATAGGGCAGTAAACCCAACGTTAGCCACCTTAGTGGCCCAAAATACTACCGTCATAAGGCCTATTGCCAATGCCTTCTGACCACCAGGGGATATGCCATTTATATTCATATTCCAAATTACAAGTACCACAACAATTCCCAGTAAAAGTCCAATATTTCTCTTATCTCTTAGCAGCTTTGACAATATAATTCTCCTTTCTGTATAAATTGGTAAATATTAAGGGATAAAAATCCTGCCCATCTAAAGCAAATAATTTTAGAAAAATACTTGATAGCTTACGGTTGAAACTATATCGTTGGGGGTATTGGTATCAGG
>DUNJ01000102.1 GCA_012839395.1 Tepidimicrobium sp. | reverse complement strand
TTATCTTCTTCCTCTTCCTTTTTCTTCTCCTCTTCCTCTAGAGCGGTATCTTTATCGTGGACGTCGCATACCTTTGTTGGTGCCATATACTCATAATCGGCCGGAACCACTCCGCCATATTTACTAGGATCATAAGGAGGATCTCTTTGGATAAACACCATCTTTTTCACATTCTTATCTGGGCAATATTCATTGGCGATCATCATAGTCTCCTTATCTATTTCCAATTCCACATGCACATCACAGGTGGAGGTTGGCTGGGTACCTGAAGCAAATATTTCGGTTTTAATAGTGCTTCCCCTAGGGTCTTTACTGCATAGCTCCCCGGCTAACTTGCCAGATTGAGTACATATGCTTGCAGAGACTATGTTGGGCGGACGATCAAAATTTTTAGATCCTAGCCCCTCGTGGACCTTGGTCATTATGATCCTCCACAGCTGGGCTGCCATAGCGCTTCCCTGGTTCAACTTGATCTGGGGTGAGTCGTTACCAATCCATACTCCGGCGACGTAGTAAGGTGTATATCCTACAAACCAGGCATCCCTCATATCTTGAGTTGTTCCGGTTTTACCTGCAGTGGGCATATTGGGAACTTGGGCCCTTCCCGCTATACCGTTAGTGACGGTGGTTCTCAATATATCGGACATTATATAGGCGATTTGAGGGGATACTACTTCATTTTGTTTAGGCGTATTATCCAGCAACAGGTTTCCATCTTTATCCAGAATTTTAGTAAAGGCGATAGGTTCAACATAGGTTCCAGCGTTGGCAATTGAACCAAATGCAGCTGTCATCTCCAATGGGCTCAACCCGTTGGTCATACCGCCTAATGCTAAGGCTGAAAGATTTTCATCATTGCTGGAGCTATTCTCTGTACTTGTAATAAAGTTATCCTCTTCAGGGTTATCTTTATCTATAATACCCATCCTACTTAGATATTCCATAGACACCGGTATACCTATATTCTCTAAGGTTTTTACGGAGTTCACGTTGACTGATTGTTCTACCGATTGTCTTAATGTATGAAGCCCTCTATATCCACTATACCAGTTTCGAGGTGTCCATCCGCCTTTTTGGAAGGGTATATCGTCGATTACGGTGGCTGCCGTATATCCGTTATCTAAGGCGGGTAGATATACGGCTAACGGTTTTATAGCTGAACCTGGTTGTCTTGCTGAGGCAGTAGCTCTATTTAGGATCTTGTCTCCCTTTACATCTCTACCACCGACTAGAGCTTTTAGTTCACCCGTTCTATAATCCATTATAACTGTTGCAGATTGGGGTTGGACAACTCCATCCTCTTGTCTATAGAAGTATTTTTCATCTATTAATAGATGGCCTGAATCGCTTATGGTATAGAAATCGGGATTTTCCTCCAAATATTTTTTAGATATTCTTATGGAATTATCTTCTCCTATGGAGAACTCCTTATCTGGCAATGTCAGCGCACCTACTGAATGGGTTACTAGGTTTTTCCGTTCATCTATAGTATAGTAATCGAATATATCTACCTTATTTTCACCGGGATTGAACTTTGGATTCTTCAATACGAGTCCATCATCATTTATCTCGAAAGTGCCTTTTTCCACTACAAGGTTAAAGTCTTCATCGAACATATTCTCCTGTTTATAATATATAACATTGTTCTTATCATCTACTATATTTTGTGCGGCATTTAATCTCCAATTGACGAAGGCTGGAGCTCTAACCTTATCGGGACCACCTAATAATACTTGGGTGAAATTGTCGTATATCTCTTCTAATTTTCGTTGCATCTCCAAATCCATCGTGGAATATATCCTCAATCCACCTGTATACAGTTCAGCCTCCGCTTGTTCTTCCGTATACCCTAGTTGATTTACAAGGGCATCTATAACTTGTACTTTGATATAATCGTTAAAATAGGAGGATAGGCCTTTAATCTTTTTTTCTCCAAGCTTTATACTGTCTTTAATATCCTGCTCTAAGGCTGCGTCATATTCTTCTTGAGAGATCTTACCAAGTTCCAACATTTTTGATAGTACTAATCTTTGACGTTCCACGGCGTTGGGATTGTATATGGCTATATATTTTTCGCCTAGTATATCTACCTGTCCTACCTCTTCATGTTTTTCCGCATCGAAATCTTCAGGCTTTAGAGTTTGATATGGTGCAAATTTGGTGGGACTCTTTACAACTCCAGCTAGTAGAGCGGATTCCGCAATGGTTAGCTCATCTACGTCCTTGGAAAAATAGGTTTGTGCCGCTTCTTGTACTCCATAGGCCCCTTGTCCTAGATATATCCTATTTAAATAGCCCTCCATTACCTGGTCTTTGGTTAGTGCTTTATCAATCTGCAAGGCTAGATAGGCTTCCTTAATCTTTCGATCCCAACTCTTATCGTTGTTGAGATAGAGATTTCTAGCCAACTGTTGAGTAATGGTGCTGGCCCCCCTTACTGTATGCCCAGCTTTTAGATTGTCCATTGCAGAGCTAGCTATGCCTATTGGATCTACACCGATATGGCTTTCAAATCTTTCATCTTCTATGGCTATAAAGGCATCCCTTAAATAGGTGGGTATCTTATCCAGTTCAACGATGGTTCTATATTCTTCAGTTTGAATTTTCTCCAATATTTCACCATTTTGGTCCAATATAATGGAAGTTTGACTCAATAGCGAGCTTATATTAGTTGGATCTATCTTCGGAGCATCCTTGGCAATGGCTATTACTACCCCAGTTACGGTACCTATGGCAATTATAGCTATTACTATTAGGGTTATGAGGAAGATCTTAAGCCTACTTTGCTTTTTTGACCCCCTTTTTCTATTTCTTAATCGTTTATTATTTTCTTCTGACATGTAAGTACCTCCTTAATTTCCCAAAAGGTAGTGAATATATTAATTATATCACAGATATTTAGTAATGTTAACAATATGACCTGCTATGAAAATTGCTAAGATTCTCGGTAGGGATATCTTTAGTTAACAATCCCCCCTAATATATGATATGT
>DUNJ01000101.1 GCA_012839395.1 Tepidimicrobium sp. | reverse complement strand
TATTGGATATAGCCCTAGAATGCGGCTTCAATTCCCAAAGCTATTTCTGTTTTTGAGGAGTTCTTTAGCCTTTTCAATTCTAAGTTTGTTGATATAATCAGATAGGCTCAATCCAACAAACTTAGAAAATAGCAAGGATAGATAGTTCTTGCTAACATGGACTTCTTTTGCCAATCTTTCCAAGGTTAAATCCTCATTTAAATTATCATGTATATATTTTATGGTGTTGGTGATGACGGGATGACTACAGGGCTCCTCACTGATACCTTTGATCTGAGAATAGAAAGTTACCATATCTTTGCAGGCTTCATAAAGTTCATCCATATCCTTGCATATCTCTATATTATGATTATAAGAGTTTCTTGCTTTGTAAATTTTCCGCTTACATATTGGATAATCGTATAAGGTTTTATATATAATGGAGTTGATGGTTATAAAGTAGTTTTTCATGGACCTAAAGGTTCTGGGATTTCTTTTAAAATATGTATAGCTAGCTTTGAACAATTTATTAAATGCAGGTATTAAGGAATCATATTCCCGTCTTATAAAGCAATGTAGTAGTTTGTTTTCGTATTGTATCATATTATTCTCCTTTCAGTAGATGTGAATAATGGTATCGATATGGATTTATTATATATTACTCCAAAGAAAAACACAATGTTTGGCTAAACACTGTGTTTTTATGCTATGATAAAAAATCTTGTATGTAAGTGGACGGGGAGGCTATAAACTTATCTTTTTGATTTGATTTTCCAGCTTCAATATCTCTATAGCTGTTTCCGTGCCATATTCCAGAACTTTATTGAACATACTTTCAGAGATGGACTCATTCTCTACTAGGATACCTTCATCTAAAAACCTCTTGATAACCTTTTCCTCTAATTTAGCATAATCCAAAGGCTTGGTGTTATTCGTTTCAGTATCAACGTTATTATAGATTTTTCTATCGTCAGTTCTGCCGAGTAGATAATCTGTTGAGACGTTAAAAAAGTCAGCTAACTTTTTAATGGTTTCAGCATCTGCCCTTCGTTTTCCCTGTTCATAGTATCCGTAAGCACTGGTCGTAATGTTTAGATACTTGGCTATGTCTCTTTGTAATAATTTCCTTTCTTTTCTCAAAGCTCTCAGCCTTTTACTTATCAAAACAATCACCTCGATTCAAAATATTTTAGCTCTGCAAAATTAGAATTGCAACTATATTGGAGATGTAAGCTATACCTATTTAAATTTATTTTAAAATGCGATACAGAAATAAAAGCATGAAAACCTTAACAGGCGTTAAAAGCTTAACAAATATTTTTAAGAAACAATATAACTATGGAAGCCCTATATCAGCTTTCAATTGATCAAATACACGGTTCTATAATATTGCAAATTAGGGATTTGTTGCAACGAGCTTATATATAATTATATAGCAAAAATATTAAAATTAAAGGGATACACAACAAAAAGTCGAGCATCTCTCAATAAACAACAAAAAGTTGATTATTGAGAGATGCCATAATATAGACATGGGTATTTTAGATCTTAAAGTGTTGGAAATTACAAGTAAAGAAGATTTGTAAACTGTGGCCATACTATATTAAATGTACTGAAATAGTTTTTAGATAGAGGTAAGAGATTTTGGTTAGGGTGGGTCTATGCCCAATATAGATACAGACTATATTGAAAATAGTGATAAAAAATATACAATGTAATATTGTAGGGGTATGTAAGAACGGTTTACCGTGACGGATTAATAATAAGGATAAGAACTATACTGCATATAGCTGTATCTAAATATAAACTATAATATGTTTAAGCTGCAATTAGATTATATATGCAATTTTATTCATGGTTAAGCCGTGGAATTGAAGCTATTTAAGGGTATTCAAATAGGTTTTTAGCACTCTAATATATCGATTAGCTTCCCTCAGGACATGATCCGCTAATAATGGATTGATTATGGATTTGATTTCACATGCTAATAGGCCTTCTGCACTAGAGCTCTTAAATTCCTTAATCCCCTCTGTAGCCTTTAAATTCTTTTTAGTAATTTCAACTATAGATTGTTTAACAGCATCTATGGTCTCCCCTGTAAGCTTTTCAAATAGAATAGCAAAATCATTAGCTTCATTGAATAAAGCTTCTTCTGTTGGATCTAACATGCCTCTTATGTATTTGGCATGTTCACCCATAATTTCGTCCCAAAACACCTCCGTTTTTATTATATCTTTCTCAGGCATTTTTCTTTCTTGTAAATTGATCAAGCTATTTAAATAGAATTTAGCCTCCCTTATTAGATGTTCTTGCATACTTGGATATATAAAGGTGAAGATCTTACAATCTTCGACTTTGCTTAAGAGTTGATCCTTAAAATTGATAATCTCTATGATTAGATTAATGATTCTATTATTTAGATTAAAAACGCGTTCTCCTAGTTGGGATGGATGATTATAACCTAAATTAGGCTCTAATTCCATTTCTTTTAAGGTTAGATTAGTATCTATACATATTCCGGTTAAGGATTCAACCATATTTTCTAATTCTAAGGTATAGGGTGTTACAAACTCATTGGAATCCATTGTGGCTTGTCTGATGACTCCGTCGGATAGATCTACAGTTTCCCCCAAAAGCTTTTCAAAGGATCTCTTTAATTGATCAGCCTCTAATATAAGATCGCTGTTTTTGGCTAATAATCCAGCTTCCATAAATATCATATGTTCTTTCATGATCCTTGCAAAGAACAAGTTTAATTCTAACGATATCTGTATAAACCTTTTTTCGTCCAACATTAAATTCCCCCTTATAAAAAATTAACATTTGGTAAACTATATTTATCAATTAAGGGATTTATTCCTAATCTATCTATATTACCTTATGGACATGATAGCATTTAAATTGATAGAATAAGTCTGGGAAGGAGGCTGGTTAAAAATATAATTCAAATTATTGAAATGGATTCAATATTAATTGTATAAGGGGGTAATATTTTAAGAGAAACTTCATTTTATAAAATTAGATAAAGTTGTTTGATATTGAAGTTTGTGGAGGGGGTAATATGAAGAATCAGAGAAGGGATGATTATTTTGATAACGCAAAATTTTTATTAATATTATTAGTTGTATTTGGACATTTATTGCAGCCCTTTACCAAGTATAGTCGCTGGGTTTACGACTTATATCTACTTATCTATTCTTTTCATATGCCTACTTTCATCTTTATTTCAGGATATTTTGCAGATTCATTTATAAGGAAAGATAAGCCTATTAGGGATAGCTTTTATAAGTTAATAGTTCCATATATTATTTTTCAATGGGGATATTCCTTCTACTATTGGTTGATTGGGATCAATGATTCATTTTCATTTGGATTACTTGTACCTAATTGGTCTTTATGGTTCTTGGTAAGTTCGTTTTTTTGGCGAATTTCCCTCTATTTTTTTAGCGAGGTTAAGCCCATGACGGGTATTTGTATTAGTATTTTAGGAAGTCTGTTAATCGGTTATGTTCCATTTATAGGAAGAGAATTGACATTACAACGAACCTTTGTCTTTTTGCCCTTTTTCATCATAGGCTACCATATTAAAGAAGATAGGATTCATCTATTTCGAAAAAGCAAATGGAAAAGGTGGTTTTCCGCAGCTTTACCCATTATATTTCTAATAATTCATTGTATACCCGATATAAATGGATATATATTCTTTGGCTCGAAGCCCTATGAAGATTTTTTAGACATTGCCGAATTTGGAGCCGTTATTCGATTGTTTAGCTTGACCCTAGGAATTGTAGGTATTGTGGGTTTCTTAAGCATTGTACCCGTTGAGAAACAGTTTTTTACCAGATGGGGTCAGAATACATTGGTAGTCTATTTATTTCACGGATTTTTTGTTAGAGGATTGAGAGCTCTTCAGTTCTCAGAATATATATCATCTAGCTATTCACATATTATAGTATTATTTGCTCTATTAATCGGAAGTTTTATATTGACCATATTTTTAGCTAGTGAACCTATCGTTAAGTTTTACGAAGAAATAATAAATTGGTGTATAAAAAGACCGTGGAAAAGCATTAAAATGGGCCAATAATTTCTTGACATTGATAAATCATACTGATAGGATTGAGTTAGTAAAGTATGATAAGAACTGAATAGCAAGCTCATATTATTCTCATAATATGGTTGAGAAGTTTTAACTAAATGACCTTAAATCATTTAATTATGGGCGGAAGTGTACCTAGGGTTCCGAAAGAGACAACCTTCTTTGTCTGGACCAAGCGGTACAGATATCGTATCATTCATTTGAACTGATACGATATTACACCGAAGGGATAAAAGCCCAGTCGGGTAGGTTTCGCTGAGCCTACCTGACTGGGCTTATCTAATTATTGGGAGGGATAACCTTGGATTTTAGAAGAGTGTTTGTGGAGAAAAAGGAAGATTATAACATAGAGTCGCAAGCTTTATATAGGGATTTTAAGGATTATTTAGAAATTGAATCTCTGGAAAAGGTTAGAGTTATCGATGTATACGATATTATAAATAGCACTAGGGAAGAATATGATCGCATAGTGAAAGATATATTATGGGATGTGAATCTGGACCATATATATGAGTCGTCCATTAAATTTGGCAAAGATGAAAGGTACTTTAGAGTGGAATTTGTTCCCGGCCAATATAATCAAAGAGAGGATGCGTCTATGGAGGCCATAAGGCTGTTATTATGTAAGAAGGGCATAAAGGTTAAGCATTCCAAGATAGTGGCATTAAAGGGGATAGATGAAAAGGAATTGAATTTAATTAAAGATTATTACATAAATCCAGTAGAGATGAGAGAAATAGAATTGGATTCCTTTACATATAAAGAACGTACTGAATCCCATAATGGGATAGAGATCGTAAAGGGATTTATCCATATGTCGGAGAAAGAAATAGCTCATATGGGAGAAAAATGGGGAATTGGCATGGATATGGAGGATCTTTTATTCTGCCAAAAATACTTTAGGGATGAAGAGAAAAGGGATCCAACCATTACTGAGCTTAAGGTGATAGATACCTATTGGTCGGATCATTGTAGGCATACCACATTTATGACTGAGATAATGGATGTAGAATTTGAGGAAAGTATCTACAGGTCATTGATAGAAAAAGCCTTTAACGAATACATGGAATCTAGGGGATATGTATATGGAGATAAGGAGAAGCCTCTATGCCTAATGGATCTAGCTACTATAAACTCAAGGGAGATTAAGAAGAGAGGCTTATTAAACGATTTAGAGGAATCGGAGGAAATAAATGCAGCTAGTATAGAGATAGATGTGGATGTAGATGGAAGGACTGAGAGATGGCTTTTGATGTTCAAAAATGAAACCCACAACCATCCCACGGAAATAGAGCCTTTTGGGGGTGCTTCCACATGTTTGGGAGGATGTATAAGGGATCCTCTTTCGGGAAGATCCTACGTATATCAGGCTATGAGGATAACCGGGGCTAGCGATCCAAGACAAAGCTTTGAAGATACGTTGGCAGGAAAATTGCCCCAGAGAGTTATAACTAGATCAGCAATGGAGGGGTACAGCTCCTATGGAAATCAGATAGGAGTGCCAACAGGGTTTGTCAGGGAGATATACCATGAAGGGTATGTTGCCAAGAGGATGGAAGTAGGGGCGTTGGTAGCTGCAGCGCCTAGGGAAAATGTGATAAGGGAATCCCCTAAGCCAGGAGATTTGGTACTGCTAGTAGGGGGCAGAACTGGTAAGGATGGATTGGGGGGAGCAGTTGGATCATCTAGGGAACATACTGAAGAATCTTTGGAAACCGGGGGTGCAGAGGTACAAAAAGGAAACCCTCCATTGGAGAGAAAGATACTTAGGCTGTTTAGAAACGCAAATGTAAGTAGGATGATTAAAAAATGTAACGATTTTGGAGCAGGCGGCATATCCGTTGCCATAGGCGAATTGGCCGATGGATTATTCATAGATTTAAACCAGGTTCCGGTAAAGTATCCCGGCTTAGATGGTACCGAGCTAGCCCTATCCGAATCCCAGGAAAGAATGGCAGTGGTAATAGACAGGGAGAACTTGGAAGAATTTAAGGAATATGCAAGAGATGAGGATCTGGAGGCTACTCTAGTAGCTGAGATTACAAAAGACAATAGGTTGATTATGGATTGGAGAGGGGATTTAATAGTTGATATATCCAGACGTTTTTTGGATACCAATGGAGTTAGCAAAAAGACTGATGTGTTGGTGCAAAAGCCTGAAAATCATGACTATTTAAAATCTATTCCTAACCATGTAAAAGGGAATAATATAAGAGCGAAATGGATAAGAAATATGACTAATTTGAACACGGCTAGTCAGAAGGGGCTAATAGAGAGGTTCGATCATACCGTAGGAGGAGGAACAGTTCTTATGCCCTTAGGTGGAAAACATAGGCTAACCCCTGCAGAGGGAATGGCAGCAAGGATTCCCGTGTTGAAAGGGAAGACCAACACCTGTTCATTAATGACATATGGATTTGAACCCAACCTTACAAGCTGGAGCCCTTTTCATGGAGGGATGTATGCTGTAGTAAAATCGCTAGCTAGGATAACCGCCATGGGTGGAGATTATAGGAAAGCCAGGCTGACCTTCCAAGAATACTTTGAAAGGTTAGGGGAGGATAGAGCAAAATGGGGCAAGCCCTTTAGCGCATTATTAGGTGCTTACCTAGTACAGAAGAATTTAAACATACCTAGCATCGGTGGTAAAGATAGCATGTCAGGTACCTTTGAGGATATAGATGTACCTCCTACAATAATAAGTTTTGCTGTGGCTACGGATAGGATGGAAAATATCATTTCACCAGAGTTTAAAGAGACAGGCAGCAATATAGTACTGATATCCTTAAATATAGATGACAAGGGCATGATAAACTTTGATCAGCTGGATACAAACTATACTAAGATAAAGGAAATGATAGATGATGGAAGTATAATATCGGCTTCCACGGTGAAGTTTGGTGGGATAGCGCGTAGCATATCAGAGATGACCTTTGGAAATGGAATAGGTTTCAAATTTACGTCGGATATCGGCGAGGACGAACTATTTTTACCCAAGTATGGTTCTATAATCGTTGAAATAAATGGGGAACCAGATAAATTATTGGAAGGTGTGGATTACAAGGTATTGGGGAGGACTATAGATGGAGGATATATAGATGTATTAGGGACTAAAATAGACCTTAAACAATTGATAAAAGATTGGGGCCAGCTCCTTAATGATGTATTCCCGATAGAGGATGGGGAATATGAGCCTATGGATATAGAGTATACCGAAGGGGTAAATAAGTTCCCTGCTATAAAGGTGTCCAAACCAAGGGTATTCATTCCAATATTTACCGGGACCCATGGGGAATATGATATGGCTAGATCCTTCGAGGATGCGGGGGGTGTGGTGGATTCTTATGTATTCAAATCTATTTCAGAGAAGGATATTAAAAAGTCTTATAAAGAGATAGCAAAGGGAATTAAGGAATGCCAAATATTAGCCATACCCGACGGTGCAGTATTGGGAGATGAACCTAGCGGCGGTGGGAAACTCATAGCCAATATATTGAAAAATGCCTACGTAGAGGAAGCGGTGATGAATCTATTAAAGAATAAGGATGGACTGATATTGGGTATAGGCAATGGATTTAAGGGTCTTTTAAGGTCGGGCTTAATAGCTTATGGCAGGATCGTAGATCTAGAAGAGAGCTCTTTAGGCATAACTTTTAATGAAAGTGGCCAATATATATCCACAATGGTAAAGACCAAGGTGGTGTCCAATCTTTCCCCATGGTTTAGCAAAAAAGAGGTAGGGGATATTCAGGTATTACCTTTATCCACTAAGGAGGGAAGGATTGTAGGCAATGTTGAAACAATAGAGGAGCTTACAAGGAAGGGACAAATTGCAACTCAATACTTAGGATTCAATCCAACGGGATCTATGATGGGGATTGAAGCCGTGACAAGCCCAGATGGAAGGATCCTAGGTAGGATTGCTAGCTCCGATAGGGTGGATGCTGGATTGTATAAAAATGTGGAAAGAAGTGAATATGAGGATATATTTAAAGCGGGAATAGACTATTTTGGATAAGGTACAGGATGAATATATTTTAGGAATTAGAAGTTAAATGAAAGGTGGGGTTATCTATGAAGGTTAGCGTTATTATGGGAAGTATTTCCGATAAAAAGGTAGTGGAAAAGGCCGTAAATATACTGGAGGATTTTGGAATAGAGGTGGATTTTAGGGTTATATCTGCCCATAGAACTCCCTTCGAAGCTATGGAATATGCACGGAATGCGGAACAGAAAGGGATAGAATTGATAGTGGCAGCGGCTGGAAAGGCTGCACATTTAGCTGGGGTTATAGCAGGGGTTACCCCTTTACCGGTGATTGGATTACCCATAAAATCCTCCACTATGGATGGCTTGGATTCCCTGTTATCGGTGGTACAGATGCCCAAGGGAGTACCGGTGGCTACCGTGGCTATCGATGGGGGAGAGAATGCAGGGCTTTTGGCAGTTCAAATTCTATCAGTAAAGTATCCAGAATTGAGAAAGAAGTTTAAGGAATATAAGACTCAACTGAAGGAAGAAGTTGAGGGGATGAATAAGGAGCTGAAAGGATAAGTTGAGAGGATGAAATGAGATGAGCGGAATCATTGGTATCTACAGTGAAGATCAAATGCACATATCCAGGATTATATACTATGGTCTATATGCATTGCAGCATAGGGGCCAGGAAAGTGCGGGGATAGCCATAAACAATTATGGATATATAGATTATCATAAGGATTTGGGATTGGCCCATGAGGTTTTTAACGACCAGCTACTGGATAGGTTGATGGGCAATATAGGAATTGGGCATGTTAGATATAGCGATATCGAAGAGGTTACTGCTATAAATGCAGAACCTTTAGTAGTAGGATATAAACAGGGGGCTTTGGCATTAGCCTACGATGGCAGTTTAGCTAACCTTAAGGATATTAGAGAGGACATGGAGGACAAGGGGGTAATATTTCAAACATCCATCGATACTGAGGTATTTGCCAATCTGATCGCCAAGTATCATAAAGACGATATAGAACAGGCTATAATAGATGCTATAAGGGATGCAAAGGGTTCTTATGCATTGGTGTTAATGACTAACGATAGGCTTATAGGGGTGAGGGATCCCTATGGATTAAAACCTCTATGCATTGGCAGACTGGGAAATGATTATATATTAGTTTCTGAAACCTGTGCATTGGACACTATAGGCGCCGAATATGTAAGAGATGTAGAACCTGGGGAAATGGTAGTGGTGATGGATGGAGAGATGAGATCGATTAGAGCTAGGAAAGCAAAGAAAAAAAACATATGCCTATTTGAGATAATATACTTTGCAAGGCCAGATAGCAAATTGGATGGAAAGAGTATATATCTACTGAGGCGTAAGGCTGGAAGAAATTTAGCTAAGGAATGCCCGGCTAATGGGGATATAGTAATATCTGCTCCTGATTCTGGAACTGTGGCTGCTATCGGTTATGCGGAGGAATCTGGGATACCTTATGATGAAGGATTGATCAAGAATAGATATGTAGGTAGGACCTTTGTCCAACCCACTAGGGAATTGCAGGAACGAGGGGTAAGGATAAAGCTAAATGTGTTGAAGGAGAACGTGGAGGGAAGAAAAGTAATAGTGGTAGACGACTCTATAGTTCGGGGAACTACTATGAAGAGAACGGTAGATATGCTCAAAGGCGCAGGTGCTGAGGAGGTTCATGTACGGATATCGGCTCCTCCTGTGAAGTATCCATGCCATTTAGGTATGCATACACCGAATAGGGAGACCCTAATAGCTGCTAATAGAACTGTGGAAGAGATAAGGGATATAATAGGGGCGGATTCCCTATGCTTTTTATCTTTGGAAGGACTGTTGGATGCTGCAGGTGGAGAAGAGATATATTGTGCTGGTTGTTTCAGCGGTAAATATCCCATAGAGGTGGAGAAATGACAGGGAGGAGAAATGCTATGAGTATAACCTATAAGGATGCAGGCGTAGATAAGGAAGCTGGATATAGGCAGGTACAATTAATAAAGGATATGATAAGGAGGACCCACACCGATGGTGTTATATCGGATATAGGTGGATTTTCTGGGCTGTTTCAATTAGACTCTGAACGCTATAAAAGACCGGTTTTGGTGGCCGGAACCGACGGAGTTGGGACTAAATTGAAAATAGCGTTTATGATGGATAAGCATCACACTATAGGGGAAGATTGTGTGGCGATGTGTGTCAACGATGTGCTATGCCAAGGTGCAAAGCCTTTGTTTTTTCTAGATTATGTGGCCACAGGCAAGTTGGTTCCAGAAAAGATGGCCAAAGTGGTGGAAGGAGTTGCCAACGGATGTATAAAGGGGGGCTGTGCCCTAATAGGAGGAGAAACGGCAGAGATGCCCGAATTCTATAAGGAAGATGAATATGATTTAGCGGGTTTTTGTGTAGGGGTGGTAGATAGAGACAATATAATCGATGGAAGAAATGTAGTTGAAGGGGACATAGTGATAGGATTGCCTTCTAGTGGTATCCATAGCAATGGATATTCCTTGGTAAGAAAGATAGTGTTTGAGAAGATGGGGATGGTGGTGGATGAGTTCATCCCAGAACTGGATTGCACAATAGGGGAGGAGCTATTAAAGCCTACTAGAATATATACCAAGGCTGTGCTTCCATTGCTAGAAGAATTCGATATAAGAGGAATAGTTCATATAACTGGTGGGGGATTCTACGAGAATATACCGAGAATAGTGCCGGATGGTCTAATGGCTAAAATAGATGTAGCTGCTATAGATAGGCCGAAAATATTTGATCTGTTACAGGAATGGGGTAATATTACAACCCGGGAGATGTACTCTACATTTAATATGGGCATAGGGATGATATTGATAGTTGGAAGGGAGTGGAAAAGAGATATAGTGTCTAGATTGCAAGAGCGGGATGAGGATTTCGTAATATTAGGCCAGATTGAAAAAGGTGAAAAGAAGGTGGAATTATGTCATCGGTAAACATTGGAGTATTGATCTCAGGTGGTGGTACCAACCTTCAATCCATTATAAATAATGTAGGGGCAGGAAATATAGATGGGAAGATAAGGGTGGTTATATCCAATAGGAAGGACGCTTATGGACTTATAAGGGCTAGAAATGCAGGAATAGAAACGCTATATATAGATGAAGATGGATATGATACTGCAAAGGAGTTCAATAAAAGGATATTACAGGAGCTAAGTAAACGAGATGTAGAATTGGTGGTTTTGGCCGGATATATGAAGGTCTTGCCAAAGGAATTTGTAGAAGAATATGCCGGCCGAATAATCAATGTACATCCTTCTCTAATCCCTAGCTTCTGTGGCAGGGGTTGCTATGGGGATAGGGTTCATAAGATGGCATTGGATTATGGGGTAAAGATTACGGGAGTGACCGTTCATTTTGTAGATGAGGGAACTGATACGGGGCCTATAATCCTTCAGAGGGCGGTGGAGGTAATGGATGATGATACGGTGGATACCCTTAAAGATCGGGTTCTAAAGGTGGAACATGAACTATTGCCAGAGGCCATTAGGCTTTATTGCCAGGGAAGGCTTACCATTAAAGGTCGAAAGGTAATTATAGATTAGAGGTGATGTTATGAAAACAGCATTGATAAGCGTATATGATAAGGAAGGAATTGTAGATTTTTCCCTAGAGCTGGATAAGCTAGGATGGAATATAGTATCTACTGGAGGCACCAGCAATATATTAAAAGAAGCAGGGATAGATGTAACAGATGTATCGGAAATCACCAAGTTTCCGGAGATATTGGATGGGAGAGTTAAAACCCTTCATCCAAATATACATGGGGGATTGTTATATAGGCGGGATGATAAAGGACATATAAGCACATTGAAAGATCTCAATATAGGATCTATAGATATGGTAGTTAATAATCTATATCCTTTTGAAGAAACCATTAACAAAGAAAATGTATCTCACGAGGATATAATAGAGAATATAGATATAGGTGGGCCTTCAATGATTAGAGCAGCGGCTAAAAACTATAGAGATGTGACCGTGATAGTAGATCCTATGGACTATTCTAAGGTGATAGAGGAGTTGAAGGCTAATGGAGATACTTCAATTGAATTGAGACAATTCCTCGCAAGGAAGGTATTTCAATATACGGCCTATTACGACTCATTAATATCTAGTTATTTCAATGAATTGGAATCTGTTGACTTTCCCGAGATCATTACCTTTCCATTTAAGGGAAAGCAACAGTTGAGATATGGGGAAAATCCCCATCAAAAAGCTGCAGTTTACAAGGAATTTGGACACTTAGATGGAACCATATTGGGTGCCAAGCAATTGCATGGCAAGGCTTTATCCTTTAACAATATAAATGATGGGAATGGGGCTTTGGAGATTTTAAAGGAATTTGAGGAGCCTACGGTGGTAGCAGTAAAACATGCCAATCCCTGTGGAATAGGGAGTGGAAAAAATTTATTGGAAGCATATGATAAAGCCTATGAATCGGATAAGGTATCCATATTTGGAGGTATAATCGGAATGAATAGGGAAGTAGATATGGAGGTTGCGAGAAGGATTGATAGGATATTTATAGAGATAGTAATGGCTCCTTCCTTTACCCAGGAAGCATTGGAGATTCTTACCGCCAAGAAAAATATAAGGATATTGGAAATACCCAATATAATGAAAAATGATTATACTTCCTATGATATAAAAAAGGTTCTTGGTGGTATATTGGTACAGGAAAGAAATACTCAACTATTAGAAGAAGACTTTAAGGTAGTTACTGATAGAGAGCCTACTGAAGAGGAAATGGAGGATCTACTATTTGGTTGGAAAGCGGTAAAAGGTGTGAAATCCAACGGAGTTTTATTAGCTAAGGATAGGGGAACCATAGGTATAGGTATGGGAGAGGTAAGCAGGATATGGGCGGTGGAATCTGCTATTGCAAGAGCGGGAGAGAAGGCGAAAGGTTCTGTACTAGCCTCTGACGGATTTTTCCCATTTAAAGATTCCGTAGAAGCGCTGGCAAAAGCAGGAGTTACGGCCATTATACAGCCGGGTGGTTCATTGAGAGATGAGGAATCCATAGAAGAGGCTGATAAGCATAATATGGCGATGATATTTACCGGAATTAGACATTTTAAACATTAAACCTTAAGAAGGAAGGGATATTATGAAAGTTTTAATTATAGGAAGCGGCGGTAGGGAGCATGCTCTATGCTGGAAGATAGGGAAAAGTAAAAAAATTTCTAATATATTTTGTGCACCGGGCAACGGGGGAACCCAGCAGATAGCAGAGAATATAGATATAGCTCCCAATGATATAGATGAATTATTAAAGTTTGCATTGGATAAATCTATAGATCTAACTATTGTAGGGCCTGAAGATCCGTTAGCGAAGGGCATAGTGGATAGATTTGAGGAAAAGGGTCTTAGAATATTTGGGGTGAATAGGGAATCCGCCCAATTGGAGAGCAGCAAGATATACGCTAAGGGGTTTATGGAAAAGCATGGAATACCTACAGCAAAGTATAGGAGATATCATGATATTGAGGAGGCCATCGAGGGATTAAATCAGTTTCGATATCCCTTGGTAATTAAGGCCGATGGGCTATGTTTAGGTAAGGGCGTGGTCATATGTGAGACGAGAGAGATGGCCCTGAAGACTTTACAGGCCATGATGGAGGATAGGATATTTGGGGCTGCAGGTGAAAATATAATAATAGAAGAATTTTTGGAGGGCGTGGAGGCTTCCCTGCTATGTTTTGTATCACGGGGTAGATTGATTCCTATGGAAAGCGCCAGGGATTATAAGCAGATATATGAAGGGGATAAGGGACCAAATACTGGCGGAGTAGGATGCTTTTCGCCGAATGAGCATTTTGATGAAGGGTTGGAAGCTATAATTGAAGATGAAATACTATCTAGAATAGAAATTGGGTTACAACAAGAGGGTTTGGATTATAGTGGGGTGTTATTTATAGGATTGATGTTAACCGAACAAGGCCCAAAGGTATTGGAGTTCAACGTAAGGTTTGGAGATCCTGAAACCCAAGTATTGATTCCTAGATTAGAGGGAGATTTAGTAAATATTATACAGAAGACCCTAGATGGGAACTTAAAAAGAGATGATCTAAATTGGACGGATAAGGTATGCCTTACTGTAGTTGCTACCTCAAAAGGTTATCCGGGGGAATATGAAAAGGGTAAGGAAATAGATGGATTAGATGAATTAGGACGGGATATAATAGTATTTCATAATGGGACCAAACTAAAGAATGGAAAGCTATATACCGATGGAGGCAGGGTAATATCCATAACTACTTTGGGAAAATCCCTACAGGAGGCGAGGAATAATATATATGACAAAGTAGACGGAATACATTTCGATGGAATATATTTTAGAAGGGATATTGGCAAAATATAAAAAGATGTTAAATATATTTCAAAAATAGGTATATTTTTGATATAATACTATGTAGCCACTAGTAAATATTCTAAATAGAGATTTAGCATTGATTTTAGGTCTATTCCAAGGCGTAATACGATACAATGTACATATAATTGCATCCAGTCAGGTATTTATAAGGTATAGGTTTTATTTTGTGTTATAAGCACAATATAATGATGAGGAGGAATATATGTGAAAACAGATGTTCAAATCGCTCAAGAAGCAAAAATGCTTCCCGTTAATGAGATAGCGGAAAAATTAGGTTTAGAGGAAGATGATCTGGTACATTACGGTAAATACAAAGCCAAGGTAAACTTAGATGTACTAGAGAGGCTGGAGGATAAGGAAGATGGAAAACTGATCCTAGTAACAGCCATTACTCCAACACCAGCAGGAGAAGGTAAGACTACGGTAAACATCGGACTCAGTATGGCTCTAAACAAAATAGGAAAGAGCGCTATAACCACATTGAGAGAACCTTCCCTTGGGCCAAGCTTTGGTATTAAAGGTGGAGCTGCGGGCGGAGGATATGCTCAGGTATTGCCGATGGAGGATATCAACTTGCACTTCACGGGCGATTTCCATGCAATAACCACTGCTCATAACTTAATAGCAGCCATGTTAGACAACCATATTCATCAGGGGAATAAATTAAACATCGATCCAAGAAGCGTTATTTGGAAAAGGGTTCTCGATATGAACGACAGGGCGTTAAGGAACATAGTTGTAGGTCTAGGTGGAAGAACCAATGGAGTGCCGAGAGAAGATGGATTTGACATCACGGTTGCCTCAGAGATAATGGCTATATTCTGCCTGTCCAAGGATCTGGAGGACTTTAAGGAAAGAATAGGAAATATACTTGTGGCATACAAATATGATGGGAGCCCTGTATTTGCTAGGGATCTAGAGGTGCAGGGATCTGCAGCATTACTTATGAAGGACGCTATTAGTCCAAACCTTGTTCAAACCTTGGAAAATACACCTGCCCTTATACATGGTGGACCATTTGCCAATATTGCCCATGGATGTAACTCTATGCTAGCAACTAAGCTAGGGCTTAAACTAGCTGACTATACCATTACAGAAGCCGGATTTGGTGCAGATTTAGGAGCAGAGAAGTTCTTCAATATAAAGGCGAGATTTGGAAATCTAAAGCCAGATGCAACGGTGATAGTAGCTACTGTTAGGGCATTAAAACATCATGGTGGCGCAGAGAACTTAGAAGTAGAGGACTTAGATGCATTGGCTGAAGGCTTTGAAAACCTAGAAAAGCACATAGAAAATGTGAACAAATTTGGTGTACCTGCAGTTGTAGCTATCAATAGATTCCCAACGGATACGGAAGCTGAATTGGATTATGTGAAGAAGAGGACTGAGGAATTAGGTTCTGTCGCAGTGCTTACAGAAGTATGGGGTAAGGGTGGAGATGGCGGAATAGACTTAGCTGAAAAGGTAGTAGAAGTGGTGGATAGTAAGCCATCAAACTTTAAACCTATCTATGATTCCGAGGAATCCATAAAAGATAAGATTCATAAAATAGCCACTGAAGTCTATGGTGCAGATGGTGTAGATTATACCAAGGCATGTGAAAAAAGAATAAAACAGATAGAGGCCGATGGTTTGGACAAGATGCCAATCTGCATGGCGAAAACCCAATATTCGCTATCCGATGATCCAACATTATTGGCAAGACCGGAAGGCTTTAGAATTACCGTTAGGGATATAAGAGTATCCGCTGGAGCAGGCTTCTTGGTTGCACTAACTGGAGAAATAATGACCATGCCAGGACTTCCTAGGGTTCCTGCAGCTAATAATATAGATATTTTGGAAGATGGGGAAATAGTAGGACTATTTTAATCAAAAAAGTCTGGTGAGGTTTACTACCTCCCAGACTTTTTTATAACGAGCTAGAAGTATATATAAAGAATTTAATATAGAGGTGGTAAAATGCTGGGAAAATATAATTCCCAAATCAAAGATGAACAAATCGATAGGCTGTTTGAAGGCATATTGAAACTTAGGACCATCGAAGAATGCTACCGTTTTTTTGAAGATATCTGCACAGTAAAGGAGATTAAATCTATGGCCCAAAGGTTAGAAATTGCAGGGCTATTAGCGGACAATAAAACCTATAGTGAAATTGAGAAGGAGACTGGGGTTAGTACTGCTACCATCAGTAGGATAAATAGGGCATTGAATTACGGGGCTGATGGGTATAGGATAATACTTGAAAGGTTGAATCGAACTCAGAAGTAGCTAGGATATAAAAACATATAGAAAGAGGGGATTGCTATGATGTGGAAAGAGAGATATCGCATTGGAGTTGATCTAATCGATAATCAGCATAGAGAGCTTTTTAGAAGGCTTTCCAGCTTTATTCAAGTGGTCCAAAATGAAGACCCATGGGATCAAAAATTGGATGATGTAAAGAGCACATTAAATTTCATGCAAGAATACGTGGTTTATCATTTCGAGGATGAGGAGAGGTATCAAAGAGAGATAGGCTATCCAGATTATGAGGAACACAGGGAAGCTCATGCAAAGTTCAAAGAAGAGATCAACGAATACGTTAGGCTAATGGAAGAGGAAGGGTTTACCGAGGAGAGCATACAAGAATTAGCTGCAAGGCTTATGACCTGGTTAATAATGCATGTAGGAAAGGCAGACCAGAGGATTGGCGAATATGCCAAATCTAGGGAGGGGATGGAGTAATGAAGGTGGAACATGTAAATGCTTTTTATGTAGCAACTCAAGAGGTATTCAAAACGATGCTGGACTTGGGCGTAGAAAAGGGGGAGCTAAGAATTGTAGAGGATATGGTCAGTAGCAAAGATGCCAATGTGCTCTTGGGAATAACAGGCGATCTAAAGGGCTCCATCCTATTTGGATTTCCCAATGATATGGCCTTGAAGATGGTAAATATAATGTCTGGTGTAGATATGGATAAAATCGATACATTTGTATCGTCGGCATTGGGGGAGATAGTAAATATAATAGGTGGAAATGCGGTAACTAGTCTTAGCAATTATAACTATATGTGCAATATTGCTCCGCCGCAGATAATAGTTGGGAAGTATAAATCCATATCCATGGCAAGCGAGAGATCCCTATTGATACCACTAAATACTGAAATTGGTAAATTTGATGTCAACATATTTTTAGCTGAAACTAAGAATGAAGATTAGAGGAGGATTATATATGAAAAGGATTGTAGTATTTGGTAGCAAGCATTGACCAAGCTGTGCACCGGCGAAAGAGTATCTTTTGCAGCATGATATTAAATTTGCATATCTAGATATCTCCGAAAGCATAGCAAATTTAAAGAGGTTTTTAAAGTATAGGGATAATTTCGAGGAATTTGATGAGATCAAGAAAGCGGGGAGGGTAGGATTACCCTGTATAGTAATAGATGATGGAGAAAGAATATTGTTTGATTATAGGGAAATTTTAAAGGCTACTGAGAAGTGAAAACTTCAGTAGCCTTTAAAAATCCAATCGTCATTTATTGTTACATGTATTATATAATATACATTTTGTTTAATTAAAGAGTTCT
>DUNJ01000100.1 GCA_012839395.1 Tepidimicrobium sp. | reverse complement strand
TAGGACGCTCCAAGTATTACAGAGAGGATTCCGGTGGTGAAAGGATTCTATACGAAGTGTGTTCGAAGTGCGCCAAGGAGTTTTGGGTCGAATGCATAGTAGACCTTAACGGTGGCTCCCGTTATAGAGCTAGAGTATGCATGTACTCGAATTGAGATAGGATTTGATCCTAAACAGAGTGGAACCGCGAATTTAACCCTTTGCCTCTGTATATTTATATATACTTGGGCAAAGGGTTTTTTATATAAAAATGTGGGGGGAATAAAATGATATTTCATAATATTTATAAAACTATTGGTAGGACTCCATTAGTGAAATTGAATAATAGCATAACGAAGGATATGGCAGATATATATGTAAAGCTAGAGTCCAATAACCCAGGGGGAAGCATTAAAGATAGGCCAGCCTTATATATGATAGAGGCAGCGGAGCAGGAGGGAGTTTTAAGGAAGGGTGGGACTATTATAGAGCCTACTAGTGGAAACACTGGAATAGCCTTAGCTATGATAGGAATAGCTAAAGGCTATAAGGTGATAATAGTTATGCCAGATACTATGAGTATGGAGAGGAAGCGATTGATGGAGGGCTATGGCGCGGAGGTTATATTAACAGAAGGAAAATATGGAATGTCAGCCTCTGTGGAACTGGCTAAGAAATTATCCCGTGAGAAAGGATATTTTATGCCAAATCAATTTGAAAATATTAATAATGTAAGGGCTCATTATGAAACCACTGCCATCGAAATATTGGAGGCTGTCAATGGAAAGCTAGATGCATTTGTAGCAGGAGTTGGCACAGGCGGAACTATAACCGGGGTGGGAAAAAGATTTAAAGAGACAAATCCGGATATATTAACGGTAGCGGTAGAACCTAGCAAGTCACCGCTTTTATCTGGTGGGGAACCTAGTAGCCATGGTATTCAGGGAATAGGCGCCAATTTTATTCCTAGCATATTGGATAGATATATTATAGATGAAGTTATAACTGTAGAGGATGAGGAGGCTATCACACAGGCAAGGGTTCTTGGACAACTGGAGGGCATCCTTTGCGGGATATCATCGGGAGCTAATATGGTTGCTGCAATGTCAATTGCTAGAAGATTGGGCGCAAATAAAAAAGTGGTTACCATGCTACCTGATACAGGGGAGAGGTACCTATCTACAGATCTATTTGTTGGGGAGTGATACAATGCTTAAATTTATCATAGAGGAAGCTAAAAACATAATGGAGAAGGATCCAGCAGCAAAAAGCTTATTTGAAGCTATCTTTTACTATCCAGGCCTAAAAGCTGTGTTGTATCATAAGTTAGGACATTGGCTATACAATAAGGAGAGATATACCTTAGCTTGGATAATATCTCAGAGAGCTAGGCGAAAAACGGGGATAGAGATTCATCCTGGAGCTAAATTGGGTAAAAAATTATTTATTGATCACGGAGTTGGAGTTGTTATAGGCGAGACCGCTGAGGTAGGTAATAATGTCACGATGTATCATGGAGTAACATTAGGAGGGATTGGGGGTAAGTCTAATACTAAACGGCATCCTACGGTAGAAGACGATGTTATGATAGGCGCGGGAGCGAAGATACTAGGTCCTATAACCATAGGAAGAGGTGCAAAGATAGGAGCTAATGCTGTCGTATTAGAGGATGTGCCACCATATACAACAGTGGTGGGTATGCCAGCAAAGGTGGTAAAAACTAATAAGGATGACTATCTATCGTATGTGATCTAGCGGTTTACATTTGCAATAAATTGTGTATAATATAGAATATGGTAATTTAAAATTGAGACGTTGATCAAGAATAGTAGGTATAATAAAGGTCTATAGCGAGTCGGGAAGGGTGGAAGTCCGATGACACTATTATATCGAATGGGCTTGAGAGTCGGTATCTGAATAGTAGTAGGATATCGGGGTTTGTCCTCCTTATTGGACTGGAGTGGACTTAGGTCAATTAGAGTGGTACCACGGAAGAAACCCTTTCGTCTCTTATGTAAAGATGGAAGGGTTTTATTTTTAAGCAATATACATAGCTAATAGGAGGTATATAATGACAAGGAAAGTGGTATTTAGTGGCGTACAACCTTCAGGAGGGTTGACAATAGGAAATTATATAGGGGCTATAAAAAATTTCGTAGAATTGCAGGAAAGCTACGATTGTTATTATTGCATAGTGGATTTACATGCCATAACCGTTCCTCAAACCCCGAAGGATTTGAGGAAAAACACATTGGAAGTTTTAGCTATATATTTAGCAAGCGGTTTAGATCCGGAAAAGTGTACATTGTTTATTCAATCCCATGTGGAGGCTCATGCTGAATTGACTTGGGTATTAAATTCTATTTCCTATATGGGGCAACTAAATAGGATGACCCAGTTTAAGGAGAAGTCTAGGAAATCTGAAGAAAATTTAAATGCAGCATTGTTTACCTATCCTGTATTAATGGCTGCAGATATATTATTATATCAAACGGAGTTTGTGCCAGTAGGGGAAGATCAGAAGCAGCATTTGGAATTGGCTAGGGATTTAGCGGAAAGGTTTAACAATAAGTATAGTGAAACTTTTAAGGTTCCTGAACCCTTAATACGGGAATTTGGGGCCCGCATCATGGACCTCCAAAGACCAGAAAACAAGATGTCCAAATCGGCTGAGAATGAAAACAGCTATGTATTAATGCTCGATAATCCAGATATTATACAAAGAAAGATTAGAAGAGCAATAACGGATTCAGTAGGAGAGGTGGCATATACAGATGAGCAGCCGGGCATTAAGAACTTGATAAATATATATAGTGCATTTTCCGGTGATTCTATAGAAGAGATAGAGAATAGATATAGAGGTTTGGGTTACGGGAAATTTAAGCAAGATGTAGCCGAAGTGATTATATCTGGTTTGGAACCGATACAGGATAGATATGCTCAGCTAATGAAAAACAAGGATTATTTGGAGGAAGTTTATAAACAAGGGGCGGAGAAAGCTAGCTGGGTAGCTATGAAAACATTGGGGAAGGTATATAGGAAAGTAGGATTTATACAGAGATAATATAATAGGGGTCTAGGCCCCCTATTATATTACTTCTTAATATTTTTCATCGCCTGTTTTGCAAATTTT
>DUNJ01000099.1 GCA_012839395.1 Tepidimicrobium sp. | reverse complement strand
TAGTATGTGGAACTGGAAGATTTAGGGCTATTGGTAGATCCATAAACGATGGGATAGAGGAATTAAAAAGGGAAGTTGGTGGTGAAGGACAGCAGGAAAGGGCCAAATTCAATGATGAGAGCTAGGTGTATCGATTGTGAAAGATGATATAAAAAAATCTACTATTATATTACATTTAGAGGAGATAAGGAGAAGAATAATAACATGCTTAGTTGCACTTGCAATAGCAACGATCATTAGCTTTGTATTTGTTGACGATATAAGGAGGTTGCTATTGCTTCCAGCAGGGCGGATTGAGCTGATCTATATAAATCCCACCGAAGCGTTGATGGCAAATATAAGGATAGCAATCCTCTGTGGGGTGGTATTAGCTATGCCTGTATTTGTTGCCCAGTTCTTTGCCTATATCCTACCGGCGTTATACAAAAATGAGAAGCGGGTATTTGTTCCAATGGTCTTTGCCATGCTATTTATGTTTGCACTAGGCGTTCTATTTTCATACAAGGTTGCTTTTCCATTTACTATAAAATTCTTCCTACAATTTGCTACATCTGATCTAATACCAATGTTCACAGTAACGGAATACATATCGTTCGCAACAAAGTTTCTATTAGTATTTGGAGTAGTCTTTCAGCTGCCATTATTATTCATAATCTTAGGAAGTATGAATATGGTAAATGCCGCTCTTTTAAGCAAATTAAGAGGATATGTGATAATAGGACTTGCTATAATTGCAGCAGTCATCACTCCGCCAGATGCTATTTCACAATTAATGGTCTTAATTCCTTTATGGATTCTATATGAAATTGGGATATTGTTGGTTAGATTTATTCAATTTAGAAAGAGAAAAACTCGGTAGAATAACGGGATGATTGGAAGGTTTAATGAACTTCGTATATTGTGAGAGGAGGAATATAAATATGGGTGATAGAGATGCATTGACCATGCTAGTAGATTGTGCCCGTTGTATAGGTTGCGAAGCATGTACCGCTGCCTGTACAAAAGCATACGATTTAAACCCAAATATTTTGCGTACCGATATCATAGAGAGAAAGACAGAAGAGGATGCAAATGGCAAACAAAGGAGAATATACTATAAAAATGCCTGTCTTCATTGTACGGATGCTTCCTGTGTAATGTCCTGCCCTACAGGGGCTTGCCACAAGAATGAGGATGGACTGGTTGTAATCGATCATGATCTATGTATTAGTTGTAACTACTGTGCTAAAAACTGTCCATATAATGCCATTACATACGATAAGGCAAGTGGATATATGGAAAAATGCACTTTATGTGCTGAGCGCTACAGTAAGGGTGAAACACCTATATGTAGTGAAGCCTGTCCAGAGAATGCTATTCGGTTTGGACCAAGAAGCGAAATATTAGATTATGCCGATAGACGGGTCAAGGAATTACAAAACAAGGGTTTTGCCGATGCCAATCTGTATGGAGATTGTCAATTTGGTGGGCAGCGAGTAGTGGCTATATTGGATGAAAAACCTGAAGTATACGGATTATCATCTAATCCGGATGTTCCAATTACACTTCAGGCTTTCGATGCTATGCCAATACGTCCTACAGCATTATTAGCTGCAGGGTTGATCATTGGATTCAACTTTTTGCACTCCCGTAAGTATGGAAGGAAAGCGGAAGAAGTGCGAAACAAGCACGACAAGGCACCATTCTGTTATGTACCGCCTGGACAGGATGAGGATGCTGATTTAGAAGCTATGGAACAAGAGATTGAAGAAAAAGAGGTGGATTAGATGGCTGTTAAATCTTTTAAGGGAGGGGCAAATGTACCCCATTTCAAGAGTTTTACCGATGACAAAGAGATAGAAAAGATGCCCACCCCCGATAGGGTTGTCATTCCCATGCACCAATCCTTTGGGGATCCTTGTGAACCGTTAGTAAAAGTTGGGGACAGGGTAGAGGTGGGACAAAAGATTGGTGATTCCTCCGAATTCTTTAGTGCGCCGATCCATTCCAGCGTAAATGGTGTAGTTGAGGAGATAGAGGTTTTACCCTACTGTACTGGGGAAGATGCAAAGAGTATAATAATACGGGTTGAAGGAGAAGATCAAGAGTTTAAACCGACCATTAAGCGAAATCCTGAGGATATGACAAGAGAGGAGATAATAGAGGCTATCCATCAGGCTGGTATAGTTGGTATGGGCGGGGCATCCTTCCCAACCCATATAAACGTGAATACAAAGGAACCGGTAGAATACCTTGTGTTAAATGGAGCTGAATGTGAACCATTTTTAACCTGCGACCATAGAACTATGGTGGAACGAGCAGATGAGCTGGTGGCAGGGGCAAGGATACTTAGTTCGGTTATCGGAGCTAGGAAATGCCTAATAGGGATAGAAGTTAATAAGCCGGATGCCATTGAAGCCCTTGAAGAGAGGACCAAGGACGATGATCTATTTGAAATAGTACCGTTAGCAGTTAAATATCCCCAAGGATTTAAATCCATTATGATTAAATCGACTACTGGAAAAGATGTGCGTAGGGGAGCCAGGTCTGCAGAGGTTGGTTGTATAGTGCGAAATGTTGGAACGACCGTTGCAGTTTACGAGGCCGTTGTCTATGGCAAACCGCTGATAGAACGGGTAGTAACCGTAAGTGGACCTACCATACCAAAGCCAGGTAACTTTATGATTAAAATAGGGACCCCAGTAGGACATATATTTGATCATTGCGGCGTCACCGACTTTAACGATGCTACTGTAATTTTAGGTGGGCCTATGACCGGTAGAGCACAACATTCCATGAAGGCCCCCATAATCAAAAATAGTACAGGTGCACTTCTACTGCCATCTGAAATAGTAAGGGCTTCAGAACCCCATGAAAACTGCGTTAGGTGTGGAAAATGTGTAGCTAGATGCCCAATGCGCTTATACCCCAATCAGCTAAGCATGTTGGCTGAGGTAGAAGACTACGAGGGATTGGAAGCTTGGAATGTAATGGATTGTATGGAATGTGGAATCTGCGTTTACAGCTGTCCTTCCAATAGACCAATTCTAGAATTTATTAGACATGCAAAGCCAATAATCAAGAAGATGGAGCTAGCTCGCAGGGGTAATTGATATGGCAGCACAGATTATATCGAAGGAGGAGATCATAAATGGCTAAAAAGGGAAAATTGGTTGTAACATCGGCCCCCTTTTTAAAGGAAGAGGTATTTATAAATACGGCTATGAGGGATGTCATTATCGGATTAATACCGATATCTCTTGTATCTATTTATTTCTATAAAGCCTATGCAGTCATGCTGATAGCTACATGTATGGTGACTGCAGCATTAACGGAGGTAGTATTTCGAAAGCTGATGGGGAAAGAACATAGCCTTAGGGATGGGAGCGCTGTTCTAACTGGATTATTTGTAGCATTGCTCTTTCAACCTACAGTTTCTCCTGTAACAGCCATACTTGCTACTATAATAGCCATAGGAGTAGCAAAGGAACTGGTTGGAGGATTGGGGATGAATCGATTTAATCCTGCATTATTTGGCCGGGTAGCTATGATACTATTAGCACCTCTATTTGCAGGTATAGCCGTTAAGGCTCCTAATCTAGGAACCATAGATGCGGTCAGTAAGGCAAGCACCTTGGCAATGCTTGGAGGGGGAATGGAGATGCCGGGTTACCTTGAAATGTTCTTGGCATATCCGGGAGGTGCCCTTTCTGAATCTTCACCATTGGCATTGTTAATAGGGGGCATCTATCTATATAAGAGAGGGCACATAAACTGGAGGGTTCCAGTTTCCATGCTTGGAACGGTGGCCATAATGGCCTTCTTATTGGGGCAGGACCCAATATACCATCTGTTATCAGGTGGATTGATGATAGGAGCACTATTTATGGCAACCGATTGGGTTACGGCCCCCATCACCTCAAGTGGGAAGTTAATATTTGGAGTAGCAATCGGAATATTGGTAGTGATAATAAGGGTATTTTTACCACCTACAGAGGGGGTAGCCTTCTCAATACTTATAATGAATGCATTCGTTCCAGTTATAGATAAGGCTACTAGACATCTAGCATTCTTAGAACCAAAAGAGATATAGATAGAAGAAAGGACCTATTATAGGTCCTTTTTTTGTAGTACTAAATCTGCTTCCCAATGGCCGAAATCTTTTCTTTTTAATACATTAGGATCTCTTTGCCGGATTGAAGTTCCTAGCATTTTTTATTTTGTCCTTTTGGTTTTAAGTGCTTATTTCTTCTTAGCTTCAATCTATACATCACTTGTAGGTTATGTGGCCTTATAGGGATAAGACCTTAAAAAGATTTAAATTAGCCCCTTTATATTTTGTTTGTTTAAGTTCAATAACCAAATCCTTAATGGCTAAAGTACTACTTGGCATTACATAGTAGCAAAGTTATACCATAATTAACTATTATGCAATACAGAGTAGGTGGTAGATTGGCTAATACAACACAAATATTAAAAGGATTACTTGAAGGATGTATATTAAAGATTGTAGGAGATCATGAAACTTATGGATATGATGCTGCAAGCTCAAGGTGAAAATAAAGATATGAGTGCAATAATTGGAAATGATTATGTAAAATTTTGCCAATTAATTTCACAGAATATGAATCAAGTAAGAATAGAACTTATAAGGTGATAGGCCTTATTCAAAGATATTTATCCACATTATTTATAGTCTCTTTGCTTATGTGGTTAATAGGTGAAGATATATCTAACTATTTACTGGACTTTAAAATTATCTTAGATAATTTTATAATGGCTAATATTGTGGCAATTATATTGGTTCCTGCTTCGAGGAAAGAAAATCAAAAAACATCATCGATGTCCTCCTATACCGCCTTCTGGCAAAGGATACAGATGCGAGATATAAGTAAGAACTGGACAATTTCCATATTACTTATGCTAGCTATAATGACATTTAAGGAATCAATTTTAAAACGAATAATAAATCCAAAGTATTTTATTCAGCCAATTCCTTTAGATATACTAGTGCCAGTAGGCGTATCAATAATTTTAATAGTATCAGTAATTGAAATCTATAAAAGGATGTCTGATAATATCTAAGCCAACTATATTAGATATATCATGAAGGTTAGTTCACGATTGTATTTAAGCTGCATTCAGTATATAGTGACAAGAACAATATTTCATGGGAGGAGGGCTTTGGTTATGAAGCTTGATCCAATATACCTATTAGGTGTGATGATGTTTCTTATATCCATTATATCTTTAGGACATATAGCTTTAAGGTAGTTAAATAGTAAT
>DUNJ01000098.1 GCA_012839395.1 Tepidimicrobium sp. | reverse complement strand
TTTCCCAAAGGACATAACCCTGTTGGAAGAAGATGGGGAAAAGGTAGATTTTAATGACGTTGCGGGGCTTGAAGAGGAAAAAGAAGAACTAAAAGAGATAGTAGATTTCTTAAAGAATCCAAAAAAGTATATAGACTACTATCTCTTTTAGTTCTTCTTTTTCCTCTTCAAGCCCCGCAACGTCATTAAAATCTACCTTTTCCCCATCTTCTTCCTTATGCATTCTGGCCCTACTTTTCCCAAAGGACATAACCCTGTTGCCTCCCCCCTGGGATTGTTGCATGAATATAAACCAAAATACCCCAAATATTAACAATATGAACAGTGTAGGCAACATATCAATAAACCATGGTCTAGTAGGCTCTGCTTCCGCCCCATAACTTATATCATTATTGTCTACTTTTTCCTTTAAATAATCTGAGTAGAAGGTATACCTCATCTCCTCAGGAAGGATAACAGTAAACTGAGTATCATCTATAAATTTACCTTTCAACGTATCGCTTACCGATATAATGCTCTTCACATTATTATTTTCCAAATGTTTTATTAATTCGGTTACATCCATTTCCTTTACGGGTTCTACGTCTTTATTGAATAAGGTTACCGCAAATATTATTATTATAAGCAACAATAAATAAAGACTTGTGCCCCTGAAGAATTTTCTCAATCCAAGTCCTCCCCTCTGTCTAAGTTTAGAGTACATTCTAGAATTATAGCATACCTACTTCTAAAAAACAATATACGAATCTACTGGAATCACTTTCTATAGAACTCTTCCTTCAAGGCAGCAACAAAAGGTAAATTCCTATATTGCTCTGCATAATCAAGGCCATATCCTACAATGAACTCGTCGGGAACCAAAAAACCTCTATAATGCACTGGTACATCTGTCCTTCTTCTATCCGGCTTATCCAACAATGTGCAAATTTTTACAGAACTTGCACCCCTTTTCTCTAAATTATCTACTAGGTAAGATAGCGTAAGTCCCGTATCTATTATATCCTCTATTATCAATATATCCTTATCCTCTATGCTGGATTCTAGGTCCTTTATTATCCTAACTGCCCCTGTAGGTTTTGAAGATTTACCATAGCTAGATACGGCCATAAAATCCATCATAATTGGCATATCGATATTTTTCATCAATTCTGACATGAATATTACAGCCCCCTTCAATATACCCACCAACATTAAATCTTTCCCCTGATAATCCTTAGTTATCTGGTCTCCTAACTCCTTTATCCTAGCATTTATTTCCTCGGATGTCACAAGTACCTTTTTTATAGCCTGCCTCATATTTTTCCTCCTCAAATTCCATAAACTATTTTTTTGCAATGCTTATAAGTAATACATTTCTGGTATTGGGGGTTATCTTATATAAATCGCTAGTCCTATATCCAGAAACCCAAATAATGTTCTTCTCATCGGTTATTAAAGGTATTCTATCCCTTTCATCACTAGGGATCTTCTCATCGATAAAGTAGTCCTTTATCTTTTTGCTTCCATTCATTCCATATGGCACAAAGCGATCTCCGGCTCTTCTATTCCTTATATATAGTTCCCCCTGTAGTTTATCATAATCAAAGCATTTTATAAACCTATCTTTCATGTTAACGTCTATTTTATTTCTTGGATGTACCTCTGTCCTAACTTCCAAACCAACTTCTGGTATATATGCCCTTCCTTCAACATCTAACTTGTATACAAAACCTTCCACCCGACTTATAGACCTTTTCTCCACTATAAGGCCCTTATAGTCTATTCTAGCCCCTATCCCGTCAATTAAATCTATCCTTCTACCGGTACCCCCTTCTAAAAACAATTCTAGCATATACCTTATATGTTTTTTAGTAATCCCTTGCAAATTTCCGTTTATATCTATAATGCAATTCCTTAAAACTCTCTGTTGAATGCTTACATGTTCCTTGTTAAATAAAGCGCCGTCCAAAACTACACTATTTTTTGTTTTCTTCTTTACCATGCCTTCGTATGCCTTCCTGGCATATTGCTCCAAAAAATCGCTATCCACAGATGCAAGCTTAGATGTCCTCCATAAGGCATCTACTATATTTGGGTTATAATTTTTCCTTATATAAGGTATCAATTCTAATCTGATTCTATTTCTGCTATATATAGGCTCTAGATTAGTTTTATCCAGCCGACTAGATATACCTTTAGACGATAGATATCTTTCTATCTCCCTTCTTTCTATACCCAATATAGGCCTTATAATATCATCATTCTTATATTCCATACCCTTTAACCCATCCAACCCAGTTCCTCTAAAAAATCTCATCAATAGGGTTTCAGCTTGATCATTCTTGTTTTGGCCAACAGCAATCTTTCCCCCGCCTACTTTAGATAATACCTTCCTAAAAAAACCATAGCGTATCTCCCTTCCCGCTTCTTCAGGCGATATCTTCCTCTCTCTAGCATATTCATCCATATTAACAGTCCTGCTATAATAGGGTAGCCCTAGTTCCTTGGCTAAATCTTCAACAAATTTCTCATCTGCTAAGGCCTCGTTACCCCTAACCCCATGATTAACATGTGCTATTAGGATGCTAAAATCTATTTCCCTCTGTATTTCCAATAGAACATGAAGAAGGGCCATTGAATCTGGACCCCCTGAAAGCCCAATTAGTATATTATCGCCATCCTCAATTAGATCATGCTCTCTTATAACCCTTAAAACTTTTTCCTTCATATATATCACCCATATATATTATACATAATATTATCCCCTTCCGAAGGCATATTCTACATCAATTTTTATAATCTAATGGGGCTATATCGAACTAATTTATTAGTTTCCGCCACAGCTTTTTTTACTCTTTGTCCATGTCCTCACATTTGCACTATGTCCTTATTTTTAAATATTTCTACCAGGACCTAGTTTCTCTTTAAATTTGAGCATAACAAAACAAAAGAACCTTTGACATGGTTATGGGATTTACAACTAAGCGTTTTCCTGTTTTGGAATAAATAGATTTTAACTAATTTGGATTCATCCCTCAGTTATATTTTCCACTAGCTGTACCTTCCCGTTATCTTTTACATAAATTTCGGTATTAAAATAATGGAGCTATTTTTCAACAGCCCCATTTAACGTGCCATATAACTATACAAACAATCGTAATCTAAATAATTTAATATATTTTTCCTATACACTCCTCCAAATCTTTGTAACCAATACGGTCATATCATCTCGATCAGCATTCCCACTGATTCTGCTGGCTGTATCCAATATAGTATTGGCTACCAGCTTGGGATTTAAGCTATCTATATCCTCAATAACTTTTCTCATCCACTTTTCCTTATCCTCCTCACTTCTGTTGGCTTCCAATACGCCATCGGACATCATTATCAAAATGTCCCCATCCTCCAAATAATCCTCATATATATTGAAATCTATATCCTTTAAAATTCCAACTGGCAGGGACTGGGAATTGATGACTTTCACACTATCCTTCTTCTTAATGAAGGTTGCTGGTGAACCCGTCTTTATAAGCTGCAATTTCCCCGAATACAGATCCACTAAGGATATGTCAAAGGTGGCAAACATCTCCTCGTTGGATCTCAGCATAAGCATCGAGTTTATGGTCTTTAGAGCCAATTCCTTATCAAATTTAGCCTCCAAAAACTTTTCAAGTAATCTGATGGCTATGCTACTTTCATCGTTTGCCTTCCTCCCCACCCCCATGCCGTCACTCAATGCAACAAAATATCCATTAGGCCCCTCTCCGAAGGTATAGCTATCTCCTGAAATTCGATTAAAGCTATTTGCCTTCGAGGCTATCTCAGTCAAAACATTGTATCCATTATTTCTAATAAACTTATATGTCTGCCCTTCATCTACATTGCCAGACGATGTATAGATCCCCTTCAAAGGAATACCTACCGTTTTAGAAATTATGTTTTTAACATTCTCACGGCTGTTTTTTTCCTTATATACCCTGTCCACCTCTATATAAAATTCCACTTCCCCATCTGCCAATTGAATCACCACTACATCCCGCACATCTATTTTTTCATTCTTAAGATTGGCCCATATTATCTCTTCCACATCATCTTTGAATATAGGCGCCCCATATATATCCTCTACTAGGTCATCTATTATATTGGCAACCCCCGCTAACTGTTCTGACACCAGTGCCCTATTTTCAATAATCCTATTTTCCCATACATTGTTTACCTTGAGTATATCAAATTGGTTGCGAAGCTCCTTGAGTAGTTTATCTTTATTTATACAATAATCCCTAATGGATTCAGGCAGATTTTCATCTATTAGTCGATCATTGTTTTCCATAAGACCTATAACATTAAACATAGAATAATAGGTGGTATAAAATCCTTCTTCCCAACAAAACTTTTTCATACCACAATCTATGCACGTAGAATTGCCTACTGTATCTATTAGATCGTACAAGTTTTCTATATTATAGCTATTTCTATCTCCTATTGTGTCTTCAAAGGTAGCGCTCAGTTCCTTAAACACATTAGATATATCGTTAAGCCTTCTAATAGCCATCTCATCTTTCCTATTTGAATAAGTCCTCTCTCTATTCCTTCCCATTGCTACATCCATGTAGCTAGATAAGTAGCTATTCAATGGTTTGTAGATGATGATAAATACTGCTATGGATACTATCAATTCCCTAATCTCTATAAAGCTTGTCCCATAGCCATTTATATAGAAACTTATTATACCATTTCCTAATAAAAATCCTAGTATTGAACCTCCTCTTCCCAAATCTTTAAAAATTCCAGATAACATCCCAGCCAATCCATATGTAGATAATATAAAAGGCATTTCCGGCTGAGATATATAGGATACCATACCCAATGTTATTCCTATAGCCCCCCCTATAAGCGCTCCCTCACTGAAACCGAAATGGAGTATGAGCAATATACTGATAATGTTTTTAACAGAGGCGCCAAATATGGATAGGTTATTGAAGCCCAATAATATCAATGCCAATGTAATAAACGTACATATAACCCTTTCAATTGTGTACCTACTCCCTATGGACTCCGTAGAAAAGCTATAGGCAAATATGTAGGTCAATGTAAATATTACTAGCCCCTCAAATAGTACTAAAAATATATCATAGATAAGAATTGGCTTAAATACCATTAGAAATAAGGATTTAGTTACTGCAAATATAGTGGCCACCAAAATAGATGAACTTATAAGGGTGAGATCTATTTTTCTTTGAATCCTATCATATAGCAATACCATTACAGTTGCTATAATTGCATAGTTTATACCCTGTAAGCCGTGAAAAGAGAATATACCTAATACCGTGGATAGAAAAATATATATATTAAATTTCCCCATAAGGACATGGGAAGCCAAAAAAGCTATCCCAAAGGGTGTTAATTGATCTATCATACTGGAACGTCCGATTAGGAAAGCCAATATAATAGGTACTACATAGCTAAAATCGAATTGAAACATCTCATTTAGCTTTCTATCTTTAGGTAAAATAAACTCCGCCTTTAGCATCTAATATCCCTCCGTTTATTATTCGTAAGGCTATATTAGCAAATGGGTATAACTTTTTTTGTCAATTCTCCTTGTATAAATTTGAATTTTTTCTGACATAAACCATTTAGTTTTTCCCTTTTTTATTGATGTGAATTTAAGGGGTATGAAGACCTTAAGTAGGATAACACCTACAGTATAGCTATGAACAAAAATATTTATATTTGATGTATAAAACTGTAAAAAACGCCTGCTAAATAAGATTTTTCAAGGGTTTTGAGCTAATATAGATTTATAATATATTGGTTAAATTCTGCAAATATAAATAGAAAAGGGTAAACAAAGGATAATCCTTAAGGATTATCCTTTGTTTACCCTAGATATCCAAAAATCTGAAGATTATAATAACTTTCCTTTATAAGTCCCTATAACCTTGCCCTGCTCCTCTTCTGCCATCCCTCATCTTCAACTGATCCTGTTTCTCACTACTATCCTTTAAAAACAAGGATAACTTATCTTCAAAAGACATATTTTTCTGCCTATCCTCCGTCCTTTGCCAATCAATTTCGATAGGATTGCTCGTCTTTGGCTTAGCTTGTCTAATGGATAGACTGATCTTACCATCGTCAGTTATCGATAGCACTTTCACCTTTATCTTTTGATCTTTTTTCAAGTAGTCGGATACCCTTTCAACATAGTCATCAGATATCTCTGATATATGCACCAGCCCACTTTTGCCCTTGCCTAGGTGGACAAATGCTCCAAAATTTGTAATACCTGTGACTGTGCCCTCAACTACTTCTCCAACAGTTACGGGCATAAATCAATAACTCCTCCTTATAATATATTCTCTGTTAATTATATATTAGAATTTCATCATTGTCAACGAATCCAGTTATTTTCTATGATTATTCTATGATAATGTCATATTAAATTCATTCTGATAAAATGTCATATATG
>DUNJ01000097.1 GCA_012839395.1 Tepidimicrobium sp. | reverse complement strand
TGACCTCCACACTGCCAGTGTGGCGCGCTCCCAACTGCGCTAAAGCCCCATTACACAGAATATGATACTATAAATTCTGTATTCGGTCAAGAGAAGATTTTTTAGGCTATGATTATTCTATTGGGTTTTCCCTTGTAAAAGTATACAATAACCAATACAATATATATAGGTATGTAATATTATAGAAGGTGATTCCATGGGAATTGACTGTAATATAAAAGATTTAGGCCGGATTTGGAACATAAATAACCATTATCCAGTATTCAGCATACTGCAAGTGGATAGAATAGCTAATGAATTTAAAGATTTTTACTATATAGCTTTAGGTGAAATATTGTCATCATCCCTTTTAAAATATGGAAAGGATGACAGAAAAGATTATGTAATCTATGAAATGGATAATATATTTCACAATATGGATTCAAAAAAGCTTATAATAGACCATATAGATATACTATTTAACCCAGACTATAGAATAGACATACTGGGATATTTTATTCAATTGGCAAGAAATAGAAGGATAATAGTTATTTGGCCTGGTGAGTATGTATCGGGAACATTAACCTATGCTACTCCCGAATACAGGAATTATAAAAAGTATTCAATTAAGGATTACAACATAATATGTTTAATATAGAAGGGGGATGTAGAATGAAGTATTCAGAATTAATCAATTTTGATCCCATTGAGTCGGTTATAGAACTGAAGCAGGCAGGAAATGCAGAAAAGGCAAAGGATTTGGTTCGGACCTATGTTATGAGCGATGAAATGGCGGACAAGTTAGATTATGGATTATTGAGCCAATTACAATTGGACGAGGTGGTAGACAATAAGGGAGTTTTGATAGTGGGTAATTATGGGACAGGTAAAAGCCATTTAATGTCCCTTATATCGGCTGTGGCAAATAACAGGGATTATCTAGAATATATAAAGAATCGTAAATTTGCCCAATACATAGAGCCCATGGCCGGAAGGTTTGAAGTTTTAAGGATAGAGCTAGGAGCAGTAGACAATAACTTAAGGGATATTATAATCAATGAAATAGAGAATGATTTAGCCCAAAGGGGAATCGATTATAAGTTTCCGGATAGCTCCACCTTGACTAATAACAAAGGTGCTCTGGAAGGGATGATGGCTGCCTTTGAATCCAAGTATTCTAACAAGGGATACTTATTGGTAATAGACGAGCTATTGGACTATTTAAAAACACGTAAGGAACAGGAGATGATGCTAGATCTAGGTTTTCTAAGGGAAGTAGGGGAATTTATAAAGACCTCCAGGTTTAGGCTCATCTGTGGGGTTCAAGAGCAATTATTCGACAACCCTACATTCGGTTTTGTAGCTGATACCATGAGTAAAATCAAGGATAGATTTGAGCAGGTGATAATAAGAAAAGAGGACACGGCCTATGTAGTATCTGAGAGGATATTGAATAAAACTCCAGAACAAAAGGCAAAGATTAGAGAACACCTATTGCCATTCTGTCCGCTATATAACGAGATGTCTGAAAGGATAGACGATTATATAGAATTGTTTCCAATACATCCTGCATATATAGATGTATTTAATAAGGTATATATAGCTGAAAATAGGCATGTACTTAAAACCATCTCAACAACAGTGAAAGAAATATTGGATATGGATGTGCCAGAGACAGCACCTGGGATTATTTCCTTCGATTCATATTGGACCTTTATAAAGGATAATTATGCTAGAAGATCGGAGCATGATATAAAAGAAGTATTGGACAAATCGGAAATATTGGAAGATAAAATAGCCAGAACCTTCCCTAAACGCCAATATAAAGGTATGGCATTGCAGATTATAAATGCATTAAGTGTTCATAGGCTGACTACTGGGGGCATAGATGTAAGGCTGGGATTGACAGCTGAAAATCTAAAGGATGATCTGTGCTTATATATAGAAAACCTGCCAGAGAAGGAGCCAGAATTCCTATTATCTGCAGTGAAAGTAGTTTTACAGGATATAATGACTTTGGTTAGCGGCCAATTTATAGAATACAATAAGGATAATGAACAATATTTCTTAGACCTTAAAAAAGATATAGACTATGATGCAAAAATAGAAGATAGGGCAAATTTCATGAAGGATGATAGTCTAAACAAATACTATTATTCCATAGTATACGATTTGCTCGATTGGAACGAAGATAAGGCTGTACCAAATTATGAAATATATGAATATCAACTGAATTGGGATAGTCACAATATATTCAGGAGAGGGTATTTATTCCTAGGATTGCCTACGGAGAGGTCTACCGCTCAACCACCGCGGGATTATTATATGTATATATTGCCACCCTATGGGGAATTGGAGTATAAAGATGAAAAAAGGGATGACGAAGTATTCTTTCAACTTAAACCAGATGAATATTTCTATAAAAACCTAAAGCTATTTGCAGCCTCAAAGGAACTCCAAACATTGGCAGCGGATCAAAGTACTAAAAAAATCTATTTGGACAAATCTAGAGACTATGAGGATAATATTAAGAAGTGGCTAAATGATAATAAAAACACATGCTATGATGTCATATATAAGGGAATAAAACAACAGCTTATCCAATTGACCAAAGGAGCGACTAGGCAATTTAATTTTAAGGATACAATAGATAAGGCCGCATCCATATGCTTGGAAGAATATTTTAGTGGCCTGTACCCAGAGTTTCCCAAGTTTAAAATAAAGATTACAAAAAATAATAATGCAGAGATAATCAATAGGGCTATAAAATACTTTGCAGGACAGAAAACAAGTGATAGTCAAGCATTCCTTGAAAGCTTCGGCCTTATAAAGGATGGAAAGATTGATGTGGAAAACTCCAAATATGCTATGCATTTAGTAAAACAGATGAGAAAATTGCCTAAGCAAGGAGTTTTAAATAGATCGGACATTATAGAAGCTAAACATGACGAGGTTTTGGACAAAGAGTTCAATATAAATAACGAATACTATATAGTAGTACTATTGGCACTGGTATATGCAGGTTATGCTAATCTTGCATTAAGGAATATAACCATAACAGCATCAAACATGGAGCAATTAATGGGCCTAGGAAATTCCGATTTATATGATTTTAAATATTTAGCTAAGCCAAAAGAAGCCGCATTGGCCGAATTAAAAAGGTTGCTGGAAATTCTCGGATTACCAACAGGGATGACAGTCAATAATAAAGAGCTTAAAAAGGGATTGGGTAGGATACTGGCAAAGGCCGGTGAAATAGCTGAGTTATCAATCAAATATAAAACTTATATAAATAGCGAACCAACCCTATGGGGAGAATTGATTTTTCCAGAAAATATAAAGGACCTATACGAACCCAAAATAAGCATTGTATTAAATGAATTTAGTAATTTTAGAAATAAATATAATACGGTAGCAAAATTGAACAATCTAAATCTGACTATGGAACAATTGGACCAGATAGAGGAAGGTATTAAATATATAGAAATAATACAGGAACATGAAAAGTTTAAATCTGAAATGGATTCCTTAACAAACTATATATCCAATATAGAGAATTCCGCTATACCAGAAGCTATGGCGAAAAACATAAATAAAGCAAAGGAAAGATTCTTCGAAATAAGGGATCAGATGAAGATTGATTTAGATGGAGAAAGAGCTAGCCAGGAATTGAAAAGTATACTAATTCCTATTAAAGAAAAGTATATAGACTATTACTTCGATAAACATACCAAGGCTAGATTGGGACCAACTGAATCCCAAAGAAAAGGCCATATTATGAATTCCAATACCTTTTCCAATTTAAGAAAACTTACAGATATAAAAGGGATATTCCAGATAAGTAAATTGAAACAGCTGGAAAACCAATTATCGGAACTTCAAACCTGTTTTGAGCTGACTACAGCAGATTTGCAAAAAAACTATATATGCAATAGGTGTAAGTTCACATTAACGGAGAACTCACCTACAATAGTAGGGAAATTGGATCATATAGAGAATAGCTTGGAAAGGTTAACAGAAGAATGGACAGATACACTATTATCCGCATTAGACGATCCCCTTACAATGGCAAACAAATCATTGCTTAAGAAGGATCAACAGCAATTAATTGACAAGTTTTTAATAGAAAAGGAGTTACCGGATATTGTAGATACATTCTTCACCACTACCTTCAATACATTATTTGAAAGATTGGACAAGGTCAATATAGATATATGGGAATTAATGTCTATCATACAAAATCTGGGACCAAGCACTGTAGATGATTTAAAAGATAAATTGAATAGCTATATAGACGACCGAGTAGAAGGAAAAGATTTAGATAAGGTAAGGATAATAATTACATCGGATTCAGAGAAGAAGAAGGATTTTTTGGTAGCGGAAACTGATGAAAGTGAAGAGGTGAGCATTTAATGAAATTGACGAAAAAGGATTTAGATAAGGTAAGAGATATAGAGGGATTTCCTATCGGAAGGGATGAGGATATAATAGCTTTATCCAATCCGCCCTATTATACAGCATGCCCCAATCCATTTATAGAGGATTTTATAAAAAAGCATGGAACACCCTATGATGAAGAGACTGATGATTATAAAAGGGAACCCTTTGCAGCAGATGTAAGCGAGGGGAAAAATGATTCAATATATAGGGCCCATAGCTATCATACCAAGGTACCCCATAAAGCTATAATGAGATATATACTCCATTATACTGAGCCAGGGGATATAGTATTTGATGGATTTTGTGGAACGGGAATGACAGGGGTTGCTGCCCAAATGTGTGGCAATCCTGATGCTGATCCAGAGTTCAAGTTTAAAATTGAAAAGGAAATGCCCGATGTAAAATGGGGAACAAGAAAAGCCATACTCAATGACCTATCACCAGCAGCTACATTCATAGCCTATAATTACAATACCCCGGTAGATGTAGCAGAATTTGAAAAAGAAGCCAATAGAATATTGGAAGAGTGTGAAAGGGAACTAGGGTGGATGTATGAAACCAACCATATAGATGAAAATGGAAAGCAAGTCCATGACATGACTGGGCCTGTAAAGGGAAAGATTAATTATACAGTATGGTCAGACGTGTTCATATGTCCCCATTGTGGCAATGAATTGGTATTTTGGGATGTGGCGGTGGATGAGGAAGATAAAAATGTTAAGAAGATTTTTGAATGTGATAATTGCGGGGTAGAGTTAAAAAAGACCGACTGCGAAAGAGCAGTAGAGCTTATATATGATGATGGAATAAATGAAACCATAAGTATGGCAAAGCAAGTTCCAGTACTTATAAATTATAAAGTAGGAAAAAAGAGATTTGAGAAAAAACCAGATAAAGAAGATTTGGAGACAATTGAAAAGATCAACAATATGAAAATACCCTATTGGTATCCAACGAATGAGTTACCTGAAGGCGATAAAATTAGGGAAGCATTTAATAAAGGTCTTACGCATATCCATCATTTTTACACAAAAAGAAATCTTTATTGTTTATCTATGATAAGAGATAAAATTAAGTCTACAATACTATTATTTCCATTTACAGCGGCTATTACAAATCTGTCAAAAACGGCTAGATATAGGTTCAATAAAAGTGGACCAATGTCTGGGACCATTTACTTAAGTTCCTTACAATCAGAATTGAATGTATTTAATGCATTAAATAATAAGGTGCGGGATATTATTCGAATAAATAATCTTAAGGACTTTTCCAATAATTTTATCATTAGTTTAAGCTCACTATCGAATATGAAAAATTTAGGGGATTCTTCTATTGATTACATTTTTACCGATCCACCTTTTGGAAGTAATTTAATGTATTCCGAATTGAGTTTACCGTGGGAAAGCTGGTTAAAAATCAAAACCAACAATAGAAGTGAAGCAATTATGAATAGAACACAGAATAAAAAAATAGCTGAATATCAGAAGATAATGACCCAATGTTTTGAAGAATATTATAGGGTATTAAAGCCAAATCGTTGGATGACAGTAGAATTTCATAACTCTAAAAACTCCGTATGGAATGCAATTCAAGAATCCTTGATTAGAGCCGGATTTATAATAGCAGATGTAAGAACATTAGATAAAAAACAAGGGAGTTTCAATCAAGTGAAAGCCGCCTCTCAAGCTATAAAACAAGACTTAGTCATTTCCGCCTACAAACCAAAGGAAAGTTTCAAACAAAGCTTCCTCAAAAAAGCTGGCACTGAAGAGACTGCATGGGATTTCGTAAGAGAGCATTTAGATAAGCTGCCCATAGTTGTTGAGAAAGATAATATGATAGAAATAGTAAAAGAAAGAGAACCCTATCTATTATTCGATAGAATGGTGGCCTATCATATAATGAACGGTATAGCAGTGCCTATAGATGCTCCAGATTTCTATAAGGGCTTAGATGAAAGGTTCTTAAAGCGGGATGGGATGTACTTTTTACATGACCAGATAAACGAATATGACAATGCAAGAATAGCATCAGAACTAGAACCTATTCAATTCGATATGTATGTAAATGATGAAAAATCTGCCATAGCATGGCTATACCATCAATTGGAAGAGCCTCAAACCTATAGTGAAATCCAACCTAAATTTATGAAAGAGGCCAAGGCAGCCAAATATGAAAAGATGCCAGAATTAGGAGAATTGCTAGAAGAAAACTTCCTACAGGATGAAGAAGGAAGATGGTATATACCAGACCCTTCCAAGGCAGGGGATATTATTAAATTGAGAGAAAAGAGACTACTAAAGGAATTCGATGAATATCTGACTGGTAAAGGAAAGCTAAAACAATTTAGAACGGAAGCAATTAGAGTTGGTTTTGCGAAATTATGGAAGAATAAAGATTATGAAAACATCGTTAAGGTAGGCAATAGGCTACCAAACAATGTTATCCAAGAAGATGACAAGCTTCTTATGTATTATGATATAGCTCTTAGCCGTATGGAGTGATACTATGTTTTCCATTGGTGATTTTGCTTATGATTTAATAAGAAATGAAAAGGTGGAAATACTTGAAAAAGATGAAATATGGGGTTTTACCACTTATAGAGTATATAACCCATTTAGCAAGGAAATCTATAAACTGAATTCAGAACAGATAGGACAGGATATAGACACCCTAAATTATGATGAAAACTATGTAAGGTATATGGCAATCCTTGGGAAGATCAGGAATGAAACTTCCCGGGGAGTTTTGTCATCCCTTGGCAATGGTATTATTCCATTGCCCCATCAACTATATGTACTTAATCGTGCCTTATCGGATAATAATATTAGATATATTTTGGCAGACGAAGTTGGGCTAGGTAAGACCATTGAAGCAGGTATGATTATTAAGGAATTAAAGGCTAGAGGCCTGGTGAAAAGAATTTTAGTGGTTTGTCCAAAGGGTTTAGTCACCCAATGGGAACGAGAAATGGATGAAAAGTTTGGAGAAAAGTTTCATATTATATTGCCTTCTGATTACCAAACTATAAGAAAATTGACCGGTGACCATGATATATATGGACAATTCCAACAGGTTATAAGCCCTATGGACTCAATAAAACCCTTAGAATCTAGAGCAGGTTGGAGTAAGGAAAGGGTAGACGAATATAATGAAGAAAGAATCTATTCTATAGTACATGCCGGCTGGGACTTGGTCATAATAGATGAGGCCCATAGGGTAGCCGGAAGCACAGGAGATGTTTCGAGACACAAGCTAGGTAAATTGCTGGCAAAATCTTCTCCTTACTTACTATTACTTACTGCCACTCCTCATTCGGGGAAAACAGAACCTTTTCTAAGGCTTATAAGACTATTAGATGAAGAAGCCTTTCCAAACTATAGGGCCATAGTAAAGGAACAGGTAGCGCCTTTTGTTATAAGAAATAAAAAGAGGGAAACCATAGATAATGAAGGCAATAGGTTGTTTAAGGATAGGTTTACAAATATAGTTGAAATCCATTGGGATGAACGTCATTCTATGCAACAAGAACTATATGAGATGGTTACCGAATATGTGCGAAATGGATATAATAAAGCATTCAAAGAGAAGAAGTCTTATATAGGATTTTTGATGGTTTTGATGCAAAGATTGGTAACTAGTAGTACTGCTGCCATTATAGATAGTATGGAGAGAAGGATAGGGATATTAGAGTCTCAAAAGGCAAAGCTCAGCTCCTTATCCTTTGATGATTTAATAGAAGAAGATTTAGAGGACAAACTAGATGAAGGTTTGAAAGTTATGTCTATGGATATAGAGGAAGAAATAGCGGAGCTTACATCTATATCGAATATGGCAAAACAGGCCAGATATCAGTACCAGGATGCTAAGGTAGAGGTTTTATTGAACATATTGGATAATATAAGGTATGAACGGGCCTCATCTAAGATAATAATATTTACCGAATTTGTAGCCACTCAAAAATATTTAGAAGATTTTCTGAAGTCTAGAGGATATGAAGTGGCTTTAATCAACGGTGGCATGGATATTGAGACCAGGAATATCCAATTGAAGGAGTTTAAGGATAAGGCGGATATTTTAATATCCACCGATGCAGGTGGAGAGGGTCTAAACCTTCAATTTGCTAATGTGGTAATCAACTACGATCTACCCTGGAATCCTATGAAGATAGAACAAAGGATAGGAAGGGTAGACCGTATAGGGCAGAAACAGGATGTATTTATATATAATTTTATAATAGCTGAAACCATTGAGAATAGGGTTAGGAAAGTATTAGAGGACAAGCTTTCTGTAATCCTATCAGAGGCGGGCATAGATAAATTGGCAGATGTATTGGATAATGAGATGGCAGATTTGGACTTTACCGATGTCTATGTCCAATCCATAAGAGACCCGAAGGACATAGATTATAATATTTCAGGTTTAGAGGAAGAATTAAAGAAGGAAATAATAAAAGCCAATGAATATAGGGAACTATTAAATGATAAAAAGGTGCTTAAGGTAAATTCCAGCCACAATAAGAATTTTGAACTGGAGAAATCCCTATTCAATATGTGTAATTTTTATAGCCTATGGAAGGAAGAAAAATTCTTTACAGGGGGAAATATAAGCATAGATGATGAGGATATAGCAATACATTTAGATCAACAAAATTATTGGACAAAGGAACAGAAGATTCCTTCAATATTTATCAAAGATTTTCCAAACGAAAGGGGATATTTCTTTTTATGGGAGCTATCCATAAACGATGATCCGCATAGTAGAAGGATATTGCCCATATTTATAACCGAGAATATGATACTCAGACCCTTTGCAGGGGAAAGGATATGGGATGAAATCCTTAAAGATGATGTAAGTATTGCTGTTAACGATAATATCTATATTGAAGATCAAATATACGACGATTTATTTCAGATATCCCAAGAATCCACCTACGATACTTTTTTGGAACTAAAGGAAGAATATGAAAAGAAACATAAGGAAAGATATAGAAAGTATTCCTATGCATTGGAGCTTAGAACAGATGCAGCCAATAGGATAGGCATAGGGAATATAAGAAAATCTAGACTAAGGGAATTGGAAAAGGAAAAAGAAGAGATAGCATTGGAATATGAAAGAAACAAAATCATTTGTCCCGTATTTAGACCAATTTTTTTGGCCAGATTGGAGTGAAATTATGTTTTTCAATTATCTAAGTGAACTGTGCGGCTTTGGTATTTATGGGAAAATTGCCATATTTGATTTCCAAAAAATAATAGGAGATGATCATTTATCCAATATTAGCGGAGAATTTGGATATAAGTTGATATACTATGATGATGTAGAAAGATTTAGATACATATATGAAACGGAGATCAAAGAAAGTAAAGATAGATATCTGGTAGTTCTTAGGTCGGATATCTATTTTCCCTATGATATTAGATCTGAATTTCATTGCAAGGATATAGATTATGGGCAATTGTTTCCAAAGCTAAATACCTATGCTTTGGAAAACACAAGCATATTTGACTTGGATCTATTATATATAGCCCATGAGAACCTATATAGTACTATAGATTTAGAATCTAAGACCAAAGGATTTCTATTGGAAGATATGTTCAATATGGAAAATATTGAAGAATATAGGGGCTATTTAATAAATAGGATAAAGGGCTTATTAGATAAAGGTGATTATTCGGCTTGGCAGGATATAGCTTTACTATATTCAAAAATGCAATATATAAAGTATCGGTGCAATCTTGAAGGGAATAAAGAATTGGAAGATAGAATCCAAAATGAGTTTCAAAAGTTTATATTGAAAAACTACTCTAAGCTATCTGGATACTCAGCCTATCATGGTCCTGTCCTTATAAATAAAGGATTGGATTATATATTTATGAACTCTAAAAAACCTGCTTTAATAGTGATGGATGGAATGTCCATATTGGACTGGTTAATACTATCGGAAGATTTAAGACGAATTTCATATAAGTATAATTCAACTTATGCAATTATTCCAACCATCACTCCCATTTCCAGGCAAAGTCTACTATCAGGGAAATTGCCCATAGAGATGGAAAGACCCTTTAGCTTGGCCCAGGAGAAGAGTATGTTTATTGAGAAATGCAAGGAAAATGGATATAGGGAAGATCAGATAAAATATAATAGAGGATACGATTTTAAAATACATTCTACGGACCAATGCATATGCACAATTATAAATGATATAGACGATCTAATCCATAGCCAGAGGCAAGGAAATATTGGAATGTTCAATGATGTAAAACTATTATCCAATAGTAAAAAGCTATATGAATTGATTAAAAGGTTGCATGAAAAGGACTTTGATATATATATTGCATCGGACCATGGTCATAGGGAAACGGAAACCATTGGTAGTCCAAGAGGTGTTGGCGTTGAGTTGGAGACAAAATCCAAAAGGACTCTAATACTGAAAGATTTTGCAGATTACGAAAAGATGATAGATGAATTTGATATGATAGAATACCCACCCTATTTTCTACCAAAGGATTATAAGTATTTACTCTGTGAACATGATAAATCTATTGGGGTGAAAGGGGATATTTCATTATCCCATGGTGGTATTAGTATTGAAGAGGCAATAGTTCCATTTATAAAAGTAGAAGGAGTAGATGTATGAGAAAACGAATTGGCATATCAAGAAATATTAATCTAGGATGGCTCAATAAAGCAGCTGAATTATATATCTCTGGTAAGGATGAGAAGGAAATAATAGATGCTTTAGATGAATACCTTTCATTGGAGATTAAGAGCCCCACAAACCTAAAAAAGACTAGGGGGATATTGATGAATATATGGGGAAGGGATGTGGAAGGAAGGGAAAGGATCAAAAAAATTGCCATAGAACTATTAAAAACAGGTAAGAATGAAAATATATTATTGGGCCATTGGTGTTTAATGCTTGTGGCCTACCCAGTTTTTACAGACATTTGCAGCATTATAGGGAAGATGGATAGGCAAAGGTTCCATATAACCAATAGGGATATAAAGAATAAAATGTTTGATCTTTGGGGAGAAAGGAGTACGCTATACCATTCTATAGATAAGAATATTAAAACATTGAAAGATATAGGTGTACTTGACACTCTACCTAAAAATAGATATGGGATAAATAGATACAATATTGAAAATAAAAAAGGAATTATTTTGATTGCATATACACTTACCTATATTAAAGAAAAATTATATATATCCACAATGGAATTGAATAATAGCCCTGAATTTTTCCCCTTTGAATACAATATAACAATAGATATTCTAGAGGATAGCAATATATTTTCCATCGATAGATTTGGTGGAGAATTGGTAGTAAGTAGATAAGGAGTTTAAATATCAAAATTGTTACTGAAATTTGCTCAGTTAATATTCTTGAAAGTATAATAAAATAATTTGCCACCGAGATAGAATTTTGAATGGCAATTCGGTGGCAAATCACTACTTTTTTAATTTGATTTATGTCAAATGTAGTATTTATCTAGTCATTAAAGCAACCGTCTCCACGTGTGGTGTTCTAGGAAACATATCCATTAGTTTAACCATATCAATGCTATATCCCCTTTCTATAAGTACCTTTAAATCTCTTACTAAAGTAACCGGATTGCAGGAGACATAAATAAAAGTTTTGGGATTAAAATCTATTATTTTATTTATAGCTTTAGGATGAATTCCGTCCCTTGGCGGATCTATTATTACAATATCTGGCTTCTTATTCAGCCTATCTACTTCAGTTAACACATCTCCCGCTATAAATTCCACGTTATTTAAATCATTTAACCTAGCATTCTCACGTGCAACCTCTACTGCTTCCCTTACAATCTCTATACCTGTTACTTTTTTGCAAACAGGGGATAGTATTTGAGCTATAGTCCCAGTACCCGAATATAGGTCATATATTATATTGCTTTTCTTATCCCTTATAAAATCCCTCACTATGGAATATAACCTTTCCGCTCCAAAGGTATTGGTTTGAAAGAAGGAAAAAGGCGATATTTTAAATTTTAGATTGTGGATCTCTTCTACAATATAATCTCTCCCATATAGCAGATGGAGTTCATCGGCCTTTACCATATCAGCTAAGCCATCGTTTATGGTATGAAGTATGCCGACAATCGCGCCTTCCAACCCCTCAATTCCTAGCAGCTCCTTTATAAATCCATCCACATCTATCTTGCCCTGGCTTGTGGTAGCTAGATTTATCATTATCTCTCCCGTGGATAGAGCTTTCCTAATAACCAAATGCCTTAATATTCCCTTATGAGTCCGCTTGTTATAATGGGGAATACCTAGCTCCCTAAAATGTTTCATTACTGCACACCTTATCAAACTAAAATCCTCATCTGCAATGTTACATCCGCTAGTATCCACAATCTCATAGAACCTACCTCTTCTATGCAATCCCAACACCAAGGGACCACCCTTTACCTCGTCCCCAAAGGTATATTCCATCTTGTTCCTATATCCTTCTACCCTTGGGCTTGCCTCTATGCCCAAATAGTTAAAATCCCTTATGCTTTCCTTTTTAAATAGATCCAATACCTGCTCTTCCTTCAAACTCAACTCATCCTCATAAAACAATGTTTGATAAGTACAGCCTCCGCAAGCCTCTATATGCTTACAGGAAATATTCTTTTCCAAGGGTGATCTTTCCAATACCTCCAATAGTTTCCCCTCTATATAACCCTTCTTTCTCCTTCCCAAGCGTACCCTTACCTTCTGTCCCTTAATCCCACCTTTAAACATTATTATATTGCCTTCATATTCTCCTATAGATTTATTTGGAAATAGGGTATTCTGTATTTTAATTTCAACAATTCTCTTTCTCCTTGTCATATATCTCACTCCTCTCAAATTATTATACCAATATTTGATATGATTCTGCACCATTTTATTATTTTGATCCAATACATTGTAATACTCCCCTATATATTGATAAATTCTATCAAAAATATTTGACAATCTAACAAATAATCTATATAATTGAATACAACTAGATATCGAGCGTTATAAAGAGGACTAGTAGATAGAAGGATTCTGACAGGGAGGAGGATCCACCGATTGAAAGATCTTCCGAGATTACTTCTTTTGAACCCACCCTCTTAGCTGCAAACGATAAAGTTTGTCCGTCTCGCCAACGTTACCGGCTCAAGTGGGTTATATGAGCGCCGTTTCATATAACCAATTAGGGTGGTACCGCGAATTTCCTTCGTCCCAAAGTGGATGAAGGTTTTTTATTTTATAATGAAAGGGTTGATTGAAATTGAAACTAACAAAATTTGAATATAATGAAAAAAATGTAGTGCTGAAAAAGGCACCTATGGATAAACATATACCAGATGACTTCTATTCGACCACTAATCTCCCAACTCAAATCTATTACAAGAATAAATGGATAGAAGTTAAAAATCAAAGGATGGATGCTATTATAGTGGTTGAGGAAGACCTTGCCCTATGCAAAAAACTAAGGGATATCAAAAAAGGCGATTTAATTGTATGTGGTGATACAGGTGTTAAAACCATCGATATTGACGATGGCAGCGATGATAAAGGAGATTCCTTTAATTTCATGAATAACCATGTATCTTCTGAAAGAAGAAATGATATGCTTATAAGAAATTTAGCTCACGACCTGTTTTTAAATAATAAAAAGCTGACTCTGGTAGCCGGTCCTATCGTAGTTCATACAGGTGGTGACTATTACCTTACACAGTTGATCAAACAAAATTATATAGATAGTTTGCTCACGGGAAATGCCCTTGCCGTCCACGATATAGAAAAGAGCCTATACGGAACTTCCTTAGGAGTATGTGCAAAATCTGGGAAAACGACCCATAACGGGTATAAAAACCATATGAGAGCGATAAACCAAATTATGAAATATGGATCTATAAAAAATGCGGTAGAATCCAGCTTCCTTAGATCTGGAATAATGTATGAATGCGTAAAGAATGATGTTCCTTTCGTTCTAGCAGGAAGCCTAAGGGATGATGGGCCATTGCCAGATACTATAAACGATATGATAGAAGCTCAAGATGCCTATAATGAGTACCTGCAAAATGCAGATATTGTCCTAGTCCTCGGAACTATGCTCCATGGAATTGCTAGCGGAAATATGCTACCAGCAAACATCGATATGATATGCGTAGACATCAATCCTGCCGTTGTAACAAAGCTGAGCGATAGGGGAAGTGGTCAAGCTATAGGTATAGTTACAGATGTAGGATTATTTCTAAACTTACTGGTTAATGAAATTGAAAAGCTTAAAAGTAGCATTAGCGAAGAGAACCTAGATGCTAGGTTGGCCACCTAGCAGCTAGGCTCCTCAATATATTATTCTAAATCATGTATAAATAAGCCACTTCTAAGCTTTGGTTCGAACCAAGTTGATTTAGGAGGCATCTTTTTACCCTCATCAGCTATTTGCATCAAATCATTTATATTTACAGGATACAACGCAAAAGCAACAGCCATTCCCTCCTTAACCCTTCGTTCTAGTTCAACTAACCCTCTTATGCCTCCAACAAAATCTATTCTGCTATCGGTCCTTGGATCCTCAATTCCTAGTATAGGTTCTAAAATATTGTGCTGCAATATGGAAGCATCCAAGCTACCCTTTGTGTCATTTGGATCAAAACTGCCCTCCCTAGCTATCAGCCTATACCACTTGCTATCTAGATACATTCCAAAGGTATGCATTCTGTCCGGCTTATAATAAGGTTCAGTTCCTACTTTTTCTACTATAAACTTTTCTTCAATTTTCCTTATAAATTGAGGGATACTATGTCCATTTAGATCCTTCACAACCCTATTATAATCCATTATATTTAATTGATCATGGGGAAATAATACGCCAAGAAAATAGTTGAACTCCTCCTGACCTGTGAAGTAACCTTTTTCCTTCCTTCGCCTCTTGGCAACTTCTACAGCAGCAGCAGCCCTATGATGCCCATCGGCGATATATAAGCTATCCAATTCCCCAAACGATTCCACTAACTTCTGTATCAGTCTCTCATCATCTACAATCCACACCTGATGAACTACATGGTCTTCAGATGTAAAATCATAGATCGGTTTATTGTTGCAGATCCAATCCTCTATGATATCATCTATCTCCATTTTAGACCTATAGGTTAAAAATATAGGTCCCGTATTTCCATTGCAATAATATACATGATTCGTTCGATCCCTTTGTTTCTCCTTCAAGGTATTTTCATGCTTTTTTATCCTATTGTTTATATAATCAGGAACAAATAGGTTTAGTAGGCTG
>DUNJ01000096.1 GCA_012839395.1 Tepidimicrobium sp. | reverse complement strand
TTGGTATGAATATGGATTATTTAAAAACATATTACATATATGTACATAGGGATGATTATGCTAGGGCTTCTGCACTACTGAGGAGCTAATCCTATTTTGATGAAATACCATAGATATATACAAATAGATGAGGAGGTATTGTATGGGTAAATATACATTGGCGATTATGGGGAGTGGTTCATTGGGTACCATCATAGCAAGGGCTATATCCACTGAACTTTCAGAGGATTATAGCTTACTGGGGATTTTAAGTGGTAGTTATGAAAATGCGGAGAGACTAGCGGGTAAGGTAAATTGTAAAGCATACAGGGATCTAGATGATATGCTATTAGATAAACCGGACTATGTGATCGAAGCAGCATCGCCCGATGTAATGAGGGATGTTGGGGTTAGAATATTGGAGAATGGGACAAATCTAATAGTATTATCCGTGGGGGCATTTGCGGATGATGAATTCTATGCGGGGGCAGAGAGGGCAGCAAGGGAGAACAATTGTCGCATCTATATGGCTTCTGGAGCGATTGGAGGATTTGATGTTTTGCAATCTGCTACATTGATGGAAAATTCATCTGTAAGCATTATAACTGAGAAATCCCCCAATTCGCTAAAGGGGGCACCGGCCCTAGAGGGAAAAGGGCTTTCACGGACTGAAGAAGAGGAGATATTTAAGGGCCCAGCCAGGGAGGCAATAAAATTATTTCCTAAGAATGTAAATGTAGCCGTGGCAACTGCGTTAGCTACAGTAGGAGTGGATAATACCAACACCATCATTCGCAGCGTGCCAGGCATGCAAAGCAATAGGCATAATATTGAATTAGTAGGGGACAGCATAAAGGTTTCGGTTAAAATAGATTCCAAACCTAGTCTGGATAACCCGGGTTCTAGCACTTTAGCAGCTTGGAGTATAATTGCACTACTTAAAAATATAGTATCACCTATTGTCTTTTAATAACTATACAAAACGGTGCCAGGCACCGTTTTGTATAGTTATTATAATATATTATTGGAGGATATAGCTATGAGAAGAAAGGATATAATAATTGCATTATTAATAACAATAGTTTGGGGGGCCAACTTTACTGTAATAAAACTTGGTTTAGATGGAGTTCCATCCATGCTATTGGTTTCATTAAGATATTTTTTAACTGCTTTTCCTGCAGTGTTTTTTATTAAGCGTCCAAATATAGAATGGAAGTACATAATATTATATGGATTTACAGTTGGGGTTGGACAATTTGGATGCTTATTTTATGCTATAGAGATAGGTATGCTACCGGGTTTAGCATCCATAATTGTCCAGATACAGGCTTTTATTTCTCCGTTTTTAGCCTGGCTATTTCTAAAGGAAAGATTGAACATAAAGCAGCTTATAGGATTTCTAATCGCTTCTGCCGGGCTTATTATTATAGGTATAGCATCAATGTCAAATGGAGTAGTAGGAATTCCTATTGTTGCTCTTTTATTGACTATATGCGCCCCTGTGTTTTGGGCTATGTCCAATATAGTTGTAAGCTTTGTTTCTAAAAGGGCTGTTGATAATGGGGAGGAAGTGGATATATTGAGCTTGATCATATGGGGAGGGCTGATACCTCCAATCCCTCTTCTGTTATTTGCTCTGATATTGGACACTCCCCAAACTTTGATCAATGTGATGATCAATTTAAATGGAATATCTATATTCGCAGTATTATACCTAGCTATTGGTTCCACATTGTTTGGATATGGGATGTGGGGCAAGCTGATTGCGAAGTATTCCATTGGAAAAATAGCACCCTTATCGTTACTTGTACCCATAACAGGGTTATTAACTGCAAGAATTGTATTATCGGAACGGCTTTCAAAGATGCAGTGGATAGGTGTCATATTCATATTAATTGGGCTAATTGTGGCTAATTTAGATTTCAAGGTATTAAATACCGTTGCCATGGGCAGAAGAAAAGAGGGATGAAAGAGGTTTAGCGAATATAATTCTATGGATTACTTCTTAATAACTATACGAAATGGTGCCAGGCACCATTTCATATAGTTATTATTTATCTAGTTGAAATAATTCTTCTACAGTTGTATTGAATAGTGGTGCTAGCTTCATAGCTAACTCTATCTATCGCTTTCTATTGCGTTAATCGTCTGACTAACAACTCCTAACTTGTTTGGAATGTCTTCCTGCCTTAAGCCTATCTGTTTTTGAAAACATCTATAGTTCTACTATATTTAACTTACTTGCACCTTGAGAGAGTAACAGAATAAATTTCAAACGTTTTTTACATAATTTGAACAAAACTACTTAAAAATTTCAAAGTATATTGACAAAGCAAAATCATACGGATTTAATAAACTTAAATATTTTTAATTAAATATTTTTAGTTAAAAAATTTGAATCAAAAGGAGTGTTTATGTTATGGATACATTTGAAAAGGTGAAGGAGATCTTATTGGAAAATCTGGGTTGTTCAGATGAGGATATAACTATGGATAGCGATTTGATTGAGGATTTAGGGGCGGATTCCCTAGATATAGTAGAGTTATCCTTGGCCTTAGAGGAGAATTTTGGTCTAACTGTGGCAGATGAAGATTTTGAAAAACTTCAAACCGTGGGAGCGATTATAGAGTATATAGAGAGAGATTAAAATGGATACGAAGGAGATCATCGATATACTAAAGCTGTTTTCAGGAGAGAACTTGACTAAGTTGATCATCAAAAGGGATGACTTTACCCTTGAGATGGAAAAGGATGGTAAACATATTTCCCTAATGGAGAGCGGGAAACAAAAAGCAACTCGAAAAGAGATTGAAATGGGTGGGCCAACTGCTTATCAGGTGAAATCACCTTTAGTGGGGGTTTTCTATGAAGCTCCTTCCCCTGAATCGGAACCCTTTGTAAAGCTGGGGGATTCCGTAGATAAAGGAGATATCATCTGCATTATAGAAGCCATGAAGATGATAAATGAAATAAAAGCACCGGTTTCCGGAATTATCAAGAGGATCAACTTCAAAAATGAGGAATTGGTTCAATACGATGATGTGATTATGGAGATTGAAGAAAATGTTTAAAAGGGTACTTATAGCTAATAGAGGGGAAATAGCCTTAAGGATAATGAGAGCCTGTCATGAAATGGATATAGAGACCGTAGCCATATATTCTACCGAAGATAGGTATAGTCCCCATGTGAAATTAGCCACAGAATCCATATGTATAGGGCCGGGAAAGCCTAGTGATAGTTATTTAAATATACCTAGTATAATAAATGCAGCAATATTGACTAAGGCTGAGGCTATTCATCCCGGTTATGGATTTTTATCGGAAAATGAGGAGTTTGTAGATCTAGTCAACCGATGTGGATTGATATTTATAGGTCCTAGTAAGAAAAGCATAGGTTTGATGGGAAATAAATCTAGGGCTAGGCAGCTAATGTTGGAGAACGATATACCGGTAGTTCCAGGTTCTGAAGGCAGTATAGAGGATATAGGGGAATTGAAGGCTATATGCCGAGATGTAGGGTATCCAGTGATTCTAAAGGCTTCCTCCGGGGGTGGGGGCAGAGGAATGCGCATAGTTTATAGGGAGGAGGATTTAGAAAGGGAATTTTTAAACTCCAAGTCGGAATCCAATACCTGCTTTGGAGATGATCGAATATATGTAGAGAAGTATATTGTAAATCCGCGTCATATCGAAGTTCAGATATTGGCGGATAGTTATGGAAATGTAATCCATTTAGGGGAGAGGGACTGCTCCATTCAGAGAAGGCATCAGAAGGTGCTGGAGGAGGCGCCCTCGCCTAGATTGAACAGATCTTTAAGGGAGGAATTGGGTAGGATTTCCATTAAGATAGCTAGGCTAGCTGAATATACCAATGCTGGCACTGTGGAATTCATAATAGATGAAGATGGAAGCTACTATTTCCTGGAGATGAATACCAGATTACAAGTGGAGCACACCATAACTGAGATGGTTACGGGAGTAGACATAGTCAAAGAACAGATAAGAATAGCCAACGATATGAAACTTAGCTATAGGCAGGAGGATATATGTTTTGAGGGACACTCTATCCAATGCAGGATAAATGGGGAGGATATATTCAATAATTTCCTACCTTCAACCGGGGAATTGAAAAATATTCATATACCCGGAGGCCTCAACGTGAGATTTGATTCTTATATAGGAAATGGCTGCTATATAAGCCCTTACTACGATTCTATGATTGGAAAACTTATAGTGAAGGGAGAAAATCGGCTAGAAGCTATTAAGAAGATGAGAGTTGCCTTGGAGGAACTCAGCATAGATGGAATAGATACCAATATAGAATTGCACTATGGTATATTGCACGATTTTGACTTTGTAAAGGGTAATTATAGCACTTCATTTTTAGAACAGAAGCTAAGTGGGGAATTTAAGGATTTTTATTTAGAAATGGAGAATCACTATGGAACAGAAAGCTAAAAAGGGAAGATCGATAATATCTATTATAAAGAATTTGAGAAGGTTTAGAAAGCCTTCCATAAGGGCGGTTGTTCCTGAGAGGTTGTTTGAAAAATGTGACGGCTGTGGGGAGCTGGTCTCTAAAAGCAGTGTAGAGAAGAGGCTTTTCACCTGTCCAGAATGTGACTATCATTTCAATATATCTGCAAAGGCTAGAATGGATATGCTATTGGATGAATATACGGTTATTAATAGGTTGCCTAGATTTACCAATCCGATAGATTTTCCTGGCTATAAGGTGAAGTATAGGGAAAACAGGAAGAAAAGCGGACTTAAAGAGGGAATATTGGGCGTAGAGGGTTATATAGAGGGTATAAGGTTAGTGGCAGTTTCATTAGATAATAGTTTTTTTATGGGCAGTATGGGTTCCTACATAGGGGAAGAGGTAGCTAGGGCTTTTGAATATGCAGGAAAAAGGGATCTTCCTATATTGGTATTTTCCACTAGTGGAGGGGCAAGGATGCAGGAAGGTATATTTTCCCTTATGCAGATGGCTAAAACCTCCATAGCGGTAGACAGATATGGGGAAACTAGAAATCTATATATATCCTGTATGACCCATCCTACAACTGGTGGTGTAACAGCTAGCTTTGCGTCCTTGGGGGATGTAATATTAGCAGAACCTGGTGCATTGATAGGCTTTGCGGGAGCTAGGGTTATTAAGGAAACCATCAAAGGAGAATTGCCAAAGGGTTTTCAAAGGGCAGAATTTTTAAGAGATAGGGGCTTCTTGGATGATATAGTTCATAGGGAGCACATGAGGGATTATATACACAGACTATTGAAATTGCATGGCTATAGGAGTTGTAGAATATGATAAGGGAATTGGAAGAACGGTTAAAGGAGCTGGAAGGAAAGGAAAAAAACTTAAGACTGTTAAGGATCAAAAGGCGAAGGATAATAAGCAAATATGGATCCAAACTCATCCCCTATGATAGAGTACAGCTGGCCAGGCATGAAAAGCGACCTAAGGCTAAGGATTTTATAGAGAATATAATAGTGGAGCCGATGTTCTTCCATGGAGATAGACTATTTGCAGATGATAAGAGCATCATAGGTGGTATAGGATACTTGGAAGATATCCCAGTAACCTTCATAGGTACTAACAAGGGTAGAACTTTGGAGGAAAATGTGAAGTACAACTTCGGCATGCCTAAGCCTGAAGGTTATAGAAAGGCATTGAGATTGATGAAGCAGGCGGAAAAGTTCAATAGGCCTATAATAACCTTTATTGATACTCCAGGTGCTTATCCGGGGGTGGATGCAGAGGAAAGGGGGCAAGGGGAAGCCATAGCTAGGAATATATTGGAGATGAGCAGGTTAGAGGTTCCTATAATATCCGTATTTACCGGAGAAGGGGGAAGTGGAGGGGCGTTGGCTCTGTCGGTGGCAAATAGGATAATTATGATGGAAAATAGCATATTTTCCATATTATCCCCGGAGGGATTTGCAACCATATTATGGAGGGATGGTAGTCGATATAGAGAAGCTACGGAGGTTATGAAACTTACTTCTAGGGAGCTATATGATTATAATATCGTAGATAGGGTTATTGAGGAGGATATATCCTTTTCCCTAAAAGACTTTGAAAATAACTTTTTACGGCTAAAAAGGGCAATAGTAGAGGAATTGGATGGTCTTATGGAAAAAACTTCCCATGAATTGGTGTTGGAAAGACAGGATAAGTATAGGAAGATTGGAGGAGAATTATAATTGGGCATAAGGATAATGAAGACATCTAGCTATCTCCCCGGCAGAATAGTGGATAATTTTTATTTTGAAAGTATCTTGGATACGTCGGATGAATGGATAAGCTCAAGAACCGGAATAAAAAAGAGACATTTTGTTGAGAATGAGGAGATAATCGATTTAGTTAAGGAAAGTGTAGTAAAGTTGAACCTTTCTCAAGAGGAATTAAGGAATGTAAAGACAATAGTAGTTGCAACTTGCACATCCTCTCATGCTATCCCTAACCTAGCTAGCCAGGTACAGGAGCATTTTGATTTCGGTGAGGATATATATTCATTAGATATAAATATGGGATGTACCGGATTTGTAGCAGGACTTAGGCTAATAGAGGGGATGATTCAAGAAGGAGAATATGCTCTGTTAATAGGGGCGGAGATATTCTCTAAAATATTGGATTTTACCGATAGAAGTACCGTCGTGCTGTTTGGTGATGGAGCCGGGGCGGTTTTATTGGAATATTGTGATAAGGACAATTTTTTCAACTTTGGGACCAGGGGAAATACTGAAGCTTTGAACTATGGGAAAGACTCCGATAACTTATCTATGAAGGGCAGAGAGGTCTACAAGTTTGCCGTATCCACTGTAGGAGGATCCATATCGGAATTTTTGAAAGAAAACAATATGCAGAAAGATGATATAGATTATTTCATATCCCATCAGGCCAATATTAGGATGTTAGAAAGTATGGCAAAGAACCTAGGGGTTAACATGGATAAGTTTCCATCCAATATAGATAGGGTTGGAAATACATCCTGTGCTAGCATCCCCATACTATTGGATGATATGAGTAAAGAAGGCAAATTGAAGCCTGGGAATAGGCTCATCATATTTGGATTTGGTGCAGGGTTCACCTGGGCTTTAGCATATATGGAATGGTAGGTGAAATTATGAAATTAGGAAAAATACTAGGCATAGAATATCCCATAATCCAGGGGGGAATGGCTCAGATATCCGATGGCCAATTTGCAGCTAAGGTATCGGAAGCAGGAGCTTTGGGAGTAATCGGTTCCGGCAGTATGACTGGAGAAGAATTGAGGGAGCAGATTAGGATATGTAAATCTCTAACTAAGAAACCTTTTGGAGTAAATTTACTACTTTTAAACCCCCATTCGGATCATATGGCAGATGTAGTAGTCGAAGAGGAGGTACCCGTAGTAACTACGGGAGCAGGTAGTCCGGCCAAATATATAGATAGATGGCATAAGGCCAATATAAAGATATTTCCAGTAGTACCCAATCCCACATTGGCTATGAGGATGGAGAAATATGGGGTGGATGGGGTAATAGTAGAAGGAAATGAAGCAGGGGGGCATATAGGGGATATGACCTCGATGACCTTGATTCCACAGACTAAAGATAAAATTGATATTCCTATAATAGCCGCAGGAGGCATAGCTTCTGGAAGGCAGTTATTGGCGGCCCAAACATTAGGGGCTGTGGGGGCTCAGATAGGTACTTTGTTTTTATCCTCAATAGAATGTCCAATCCATGAAAAATATAAGAATTTATTGATAAGATCTAAGTATAATAACATAACCGTAATAGGTCAGATTGCAGGGCTGCCTACCCGGGTGATAAAGAATGAGATGGCTAGGAACTATATAATGGAGGAAAAAAAAGGCAAGGACAAGATGGAGCTGGAGAAATATACATTGGGGGCATTAAAAACAGCTGCTGAGTCGGGGGATTTAAAGAAAGGTTCCTTTATGGCAGGATTATCGGTGAGCCAGATAGAGGAGATAAGGCCTGTAAAGGAGATACTAGAAAAATTGATGGAAGAATATCGGGAAGAATTGGGGAAAATATGCAATGAATATAATGAATATAAAGATTAAGGATAAAGTTATAGAATATCCAATAATACAAGGTGGAATGGGAGTAGGCATATCTCTGGGAAGGCTAAGTGGAGCAGTAGCAAGGGAAGGAGCCATGGGAACCATATCCATGGTCAATGTTGGCTATAGGGAGGAGGATTTTTATAGGAATACCCTAGCTGCCAATAGACGGGGATTTAAAAAAGAATTGAAACTAGCTAGAAGTCTTTCCCAAGGTAGGGGTTTGATAGGGGTAAATATAATGGTGGCCTTAAACCAATATGAGGAGTTGGTAAAGCAGGCGGTGGAGGAGAAGGTGGACTATATAATATCTGGCGCCGGACTTCCCTTGAACCTACCGGAATTGGTTGGAGACGCAGATGTATTGATAGCACCAATCGTGTCCAGCCTTAGGGCATTGCAACTCATCATTAGGGTATGGAGCAAAAAATACGATAGGCTTCCCGATTTCGTGGTATTGGAAGGTAGGGGAGCTGGTGGACACCTAGGTTTTAAAAGGGGGGAACTGGAAGGCGGGAAAAGTTTAGAGGAATTGACGATGGAGGTAGGGGAATATTTGAATGATACAGGTATTCCATTATTTGTAGCCGGTTCCGTATTTGATGGGTATGATCTTAGAAAATATAGGGAATTGGGGGCTACTGGCATACAAATAGGCACTCGATTTATTGGCACTTATGAATGCGATGCGGATGAACGGTTTAAGGAGTTCATAATAGGCTCTAGGAAAGAGGATCTAACTATTATCGATAGCCCTGCAGGGCTCCCAGGAAGGGCCTTGATGAACGATTTTCTAAAAAGCATAGAAAGGGAAAGGAAGCCTTCCAGCAGATGTATAAACTGTCTGCGGACATGCAACCCTAAAACCACCCAATTCTGCATATCCGATGCACTTATAAATGCTGTAAGGGGAAATATAGAAGAAGGATTGATATTTGCAGGATCCAATGTGGATAGGATTGAAAAAAAAGTATCGGTGAAGAGCATAATAGAGGGAATAATCGAGGAGTATGAGGAGATATGAAGATAGCATTTGCATATGGAGGACAGGGTAGCCAAGTGGAAAAAATGGGGCTGGATCTATATATTGAATATCCTTTTATTAAGGAGTACTACGATTCCATAGACTTGGATTTTCCTTTAAAAGAATTATCCTTTAGAGGGGATCTAGATACTGTATCCAAAACCGAATACACCCAGCCTATAATGTTGGCTTTTCAAATAGCTGTGACCAAGGTTTTAAAGTTTTATGGGATAAAACCCGATATAGCATTGGGCCTAAGCTTAGGTGAATATTCGGCGTTATATGCAGCAGAAGTTTTAGGGGAGGAAGAATTACTCAAAATAATTCAATATAGAAGCAGGGAGATGAGCAAGGCATCCAAAGATTTGGATTCCAAGATGCTAGCTATATTTAGTGATGATGTGAAGAGGATAGATGAACTTTGCAGGGAAATATCTACATTTGATAAATTCGTTCAAATTTCCAATATCAATACAAAGGGGCAGATAGTCATTTCGGGGGATGGTCAATTGGTATCAGAGGCTGGGGAAATATTGAAATACGAAGGTTATAAGGCTATGGAGCTCAATACCGGCGGTCCTTTTCATACATCCTATATGGATGAAGTTTCAACAAAGCTGGGTAAACATTTTGAAGATATAGAATTTAAATCCCCGCAGATTCCTATTATATATAACCTATATGGTGATTTTAAGGAGGATGGGGATATAAAAAATATTATGACATGGCAGGTCAATAATACGGTTTTATTTAAAGAATCTCTAAGGAGGCTGGTGGAATGGAATCCGGACCTCATAATAGAGATAGGATATAAAAATACTATTAAAGGGCTTTTGAAGAGGATAGATAGAGAGGCTAAGGTATTATCTGTAAATACAGTTCAATCTATAGAAGAGTTGGTGGGGGAGGTAGGAAATAATGGAGAATAGAAGGGTGGCTTTAGTTACTGGAGCATCGAAGGGTATAGGCAGGGCTATAGCTATTAGGCTAGCTCAGTCCAATATAGATATAGTGATTAACTACAATAGGGATTTGGAAGGTGTAAAAAAAACTCAAGGGAAGTGCAATAGGTTTGGAGTTAGGACTGAAATATTACAAGGAGATATGAGTAAAGAAGAAGAAGTTAACTTAGTATTCGAAAGGATAGTAGACCGATTTGGAAAGTTGGATATATTGATAAACAATGCCGGGATAACGAAAGATGGATTGTTGATATCCATGAAGGGGGAAGCATTTAGAGAGGTGTTGGAGGTTAATCTGTTTTCTGCATTTTATACCATGAAGCTAGCTTCCAGGATAATGGCAAGGAATAGGTTTGGAAGAATTATAAATATATCTAGTATAGTAGGAATTAGGGGAAATGCAGGACAGGTAAATTATTCTGCTAGCAAGGCCGGACTAATAGGTATGACCAAATCTTTAGCTAAGGAGATGGCTAGTAGAAATATACTGGTTAATGCGATAGCTCCAGGTTTTATAGAAACCGATATGACTGATAAGTTGGATGACAAAGTCAAGGAGAAGATCTTGGAGGAGATACCTGTTAAACACTTTGGAAAGCCGGAGGATATAGGTAATTTGGTAAACTTTTTGGTATCCGACGAGGCAAATTATATAACTGGCCAAGTTATATCCATCGATGGGGGTATGAATATATGATGAATAGAAGACGGGTGGTAGTAACTGGATTAGGCGCTATATCTCCCATAGGAAATACTTTGGGGGATATCGAAGTTCTCTATTAAGTCGATGCCTGAACTAGAGGTTTTTATGCTCTCCAATATATCCCCCAAAGTATTTCCTATGGGAGATATAGCGCCTAATCCAGTTACTACCACCCGTCTTCTAT
>DUNJ01000095.1 GCA_012839395.1 Tepidimicrobium sp. | reverse complement strand
TATGATATAATCTATCTTAGCATCACGCAAAGGATTGTGGTAATATATAATATGGGAAAGGATGATTTGATGTATATTGGATGTCATTTGACTATTTCAAAAGGATATGGAGAAGCCGCTAAACAGGCTTTAGATGTGGGGGCCAATGTATTCCAATTTTTTAGTAGAAATCCTAGAGGATATTCATCTAAAGATTTGGATGTGGATGATGTAGAGGCAATGGATAAGATATTAAAGGAACATGACTTTGGTCCATTACTTGCCCATGCTCCCTATATATTGAACTTTGCATCCCATAAACCGAGGATTTATGGGATGGCAAAAGGCATATTGGCAGAGGACTATAAAAGGCTAAACGAGATGTCTATACCCTATTGCACATTTCATCCAGGTAATCATGTGGGCAAAGGGGTTGAATATGGAATAGAGAGGATAGGAGAGGCCTTAAATGAAATAATAACCGGTAATGAAAACACTATGCTATTGTTGGAGACTATGGCCGGGCAGGGGACTGAAATTGGATATAGATTTGAAGAATTGAGGGCTATCATCGATAGGGTTAAATACGATGAATTGTTGGGGGTGTGCTTAGATACCTGCCATGTATATTCAGCAGGATATGATATTGTAGGCGATTTAGATGGTGTGTTAGATGAGTTCGACAGAATAGTGGGGATAGAAAGGTTAAAAGCTATTCATCTAAATGATAGCAAAATGAAATTGAATAGCAGAAAGGATAGACATGCTAGAATAGGAAAAGGTACTATTGGGCTGGAGGCTATTCTAGATATAATAAACCATCCTGCGTTGAGAGATCTTCCATTTTATTTGGAAACTCCCAATGAATTGGACGGGTATAGGAAGGAGATAGAATTATTGAAAGAGGCATCTAAATCCAATTTTGTATAAAGCATACTTTTGTTTAACTACGCTTTAATTATTATAATAGGATGAGATAGTTATGGATATAAAGCAATATATTATAAGAAAGTCTAATGAACTGGATATAGATATGGTCGGATTTACCGATTGTAAACCTCTATTAAATATAAGGGAATATCTTATGGAGAGGAAGAGGAAGGATAGGGAGACGGAATTTGAGGAAGAGGATATAAGGAGGCGGATCGATCCAAAAGTTATATTTCCAGAATGTAAAGCCATAATAGTAATTGGCATGTCTTACAATAACGAATTCAGCATGGGACCTAAAAAACTACCGTGGGGGAAGCTGTCCAAATCATCTTGGGGATTGGACTACCATATAATTTTAAGGAAAAAGATGGATAAGCTCATAGATGAGATTCAAAGAAAGAAGAAATTTAACTATAAGAGCTTTGTAGATACTGGCCCATTGGTAGACAGGGAATTGGCGAAAAATGCAGGTATAGGCTATTATGGGAAGAACTGTTCCGTTATCAACCCTAAATATGGCTCTTTCATTTTTATAGGATATATATTGACAGATTTAGATATGAAGATCGATTCTACCATATTGAAAGAGGATTGTGGAGATTGCGTTTTATGCCTGAAGGCTTGTCCTACGGGGGCATTGGAGTCTTCCTATAGGCTTAACCCTAAGAGATGTATCTCCTATTTAACTCAGACCAAGGAGAGGATTCCCTACGACTTGAGAAGGCATATGGGAAATAGCATATATGGATGCGATATCTGCCAGAAGGTTTGCCCTAAGAACAAAGGTATATCTATGGGGAATCATGAGGAATTTATACCTACAGAGAATAAAAGCTATATAGATATAGGGGATATATTATCCATATCCAACCGAGAATTTAATACAAGGTATAGCTCTATGGCTGGAAGCTGGAGAGGTAGGAATATATGGAGGAGGAATGGAATAATTGCATTAGGAAACACTAAGGATAAAATATATCTTCCTATGTTGAAGCCATTTTTAAAGGATCCTAGTCCTATGATAAGGGAATATACTGCCTGGGCTATATTGAACATAGATTATAAGCACGGAATGGTATGGATAAGGGATATACTAGAATATGAGGGGGACAAAATAGTTAAACTAGAGATTGAGAGACTTATCGATTATTTCAGTACCAGAAATATCCAAGGATGAACGAATCTATGTTATAATAATATCGAAATAGGCTCTTAAATTAATCAATAGGAGGATTTATAATGGGAAATGTTCATGAATTAAACTATTTAAAAGAGAAAATTGAAGACCTTAAGAAAGAGGGGACATATAGAAAATTACCGGTTTTGGAGGGTGCAAATCAGGCTGAAATCTTATTAAATGGTAGAAAGGTAATAAATCTATCCTCCAACAATTATTTAGGCTTTGCAAATCATCCAAGACTTAAAAAAGCTGCCATAGAAGCTGTGGAAAAATATGGGGTAGGTTCTGGGGCTGTAAGGACCATAGTAGGGAATATGTCTATTCACGAAGAATTGGAAAGGGTATTGTCGGAATTTAAAAAGGAAGAAGCTGCATTTATCTACCAATCTGGGTTCAACTGCAACGCAGGAACGATTCAGGCTATAACGGAGGCAGGAGACCTTATCATATCTGATGAGCTAAATCATGCCTCTATAATAGATGGAACCAGGCTCAGTCGGGCCGATAAGAAGATATTTAAGCATTCGGATATGGATGAATTGGAGCAGATATTGAAGGAAAATAGAGATAAATATAGAAACATGCTTATAATCACCGATGGAGTATTTAGCATGGACGGAGATATTGCGAAGCTACCTGAAATAGTCGAGTTGGCAGAAAAATATGAAGCTATGACCTATGTAGATGATGCCCATGGTTCAGGAGTTTTAGGGGAAAATGGTAGGGGAACTGTGGATCATTTTGGATTGCATGGTAGGGTAGATTTTACAATAGGCACCCTTTCCAAGGCCATAGGAGTTGTGGGAGGATATGTGGCTGGGTCCAATACAATGTATGAATGGCTAAATCATAGGGCGAGGCCAGTATTATTTAGCACTTCCCTACCACCTGCAGCGGTTGGGGCAATAATAGAGGCTATTAAGATGTTGAAGGAATCCTCAGAATATACGGAGAAAGTATGGAACAATGCAAGATATTTTAAGGAAAAGTTGGGTAAGTTGGGATTCAATACTGGAAAAAGCGAAACTCCAATTACACCAGTAATAATAGGTGATGAAGCAAAGTCTATGGAATTTAGCAAAAATCTATTGGATAGGGGGGTATTTGTGTCCGCCATAGTATTTCCAACGGTACCAAGGGGAACGGGCAGGGTAAGATGCATGATAACGGCAGAACATACCGAGGAACAATTGGATAGGGCTGTAGAGATATTTAGGCAGGTTGGAGAGGAGATGAATATCTTAGGATAACAGAAGGGGATAGTCTCCCCTTCTTAATTGATAAAAACTTCATATTGGGTTATTAAAACGAAACCGAGGTGGTATATATGATAGTAGGAGCTTGCACCCTGAAATTGATTATATATGAATCGAACTCACTAAAGGAAAAAAGGCATATAATAAGGAGTATATTGGACAGGGTTGGATCAAAATTTAATATATCTATAGCAGAAATAGGATTAAATGATACTTGGCAGACCTCTATCATAGGATTCGCCTGTGTCACCAATAGCACCCATCACGCCAATCGCACACTATCAAAGATAATAAATTTTATAGATGGGGATGGCAGAGTGGAGATAGTAGATTACAATATAGAGATAATGTAGGTGGTTAGATGAAGAAGATGTTGGATAAAAAGCAGGTAAAGGAAGTTATAAATATTTTATCGGAATTATACCCGGATGCTAAGGCTGAGTTAAACTTTGCAAACAACTTTGAATTATTGATTGCTACGATTTTATCGGCTCAATGTACCGACGTGCAAGTAAACAAGACGACTAGGGAGCTCTTTAAGAACTATAAAAAACCAGAGGACTATTTATCGTTGACAGAAGAGGAATTGGGGCAGAGGATTAGAAGCTGTGGATTCTATAATACCAAGAGTAGAAATATATTGGCTACCTGTAGGTTATTGATTGAAAAATTTGATGGTCAAGTGCCTGATACCTTGGAGGAGTTGATGATATTACCAGGGGTAGGCAGGAAGACTGCAAATGTAGTTTTGAGCAATGCATTTTCAAAACCGGCGATAGCTGTAGATACTCATGTATTTAGAGTCTCCAATAGAATTGGACTAGCGGATAGCAAAAATGTCTTAGGTACAGAAAGGGATCTTATGAACAATATAGACAAAGATACATGGTCCAAGGCACATCATATGCTTATATTTCATGGACGTAGAATTTGTAAAGCTAGGCGTCCACTTTGTGAAAGATGCCCATTGACAGATCTTTGTATTTATTTTAAGGAAAATATTGCGGAGGTATAATATGGAACAGGGAAAAAAAAGCAAAAGAGTACTTCTGTTTTCGGGAATAGCCCTCTTTGTCATCTTAATGGGATTAGGGATATTTGGATACTCCAAGGTGTTGAATACGGATCTTTTTTATGAAGGAATCCATATTGAAGGCTACGATATATCCTTTATGACCAAGGAAGAGGCCCTAAAATTTATCAAAAATAAGAAAGAGCCGAAAATAGATGAAAGCAGTATGAAATTAACCTATGAAGATAAGAAATATGATATAGGTCTAAGGGAAGTAGGCTTTTTTTATGACTATGAAGGTACAATTGATCGGCTATACTCTATAGGTAGGGAAGGAAATATATTTAAAAGGATTAAGGATATAGTAGCTGCAAAGAGGAAGGGAGTGGATTTGGCCTTGGATTCAGGATATGATGACGAGGCTATCGAAGAGATAGTAAAAAATATTGCCGAGGATATAGATACTGAGATGAAAGAAGCCCAATTTAATTTCAATGGGGGCAATATTCAGGTTACCGAGGAGACCATAGGTAAAGATGTCAATAGAAAAGAACTGGCTAATATGATAAGTAATAACATATATGATTTAAAGCCAATTGAAATACCTGTGGATAAAAAAACCCCTAAAAAGACAAAAGAATTATTAAGTAGAATTAATGGAATTATAGGAGAGTTTTCTACTTCTTTTGGAAACAGCAGCGCGGATAGAATACAGAACATAAGGCTATCAGCTAAGGCTATTAGCGATAGGGGGATAATAATGCCAGGGGAGACGGTGTCCTTTAATGAAACCACTGGTCCTAGGCAAAGAAGGTTTGGATATAAAGAAGCCAATGTAATTATTGATGGGGAATTTACTCCGGATGTAGGAGGTGGAGTATGTCAAACGTCTACGACCCTATATAATGCATTACTATTGGCTGATTTGACCATATTGGAGAGATCTCCCCATTCTATTCCATCCACTTATGTAAACTTTGGGCAGGATGCTGCAGTAGCTTATGGATATTTAGACTTGAAATTTAGGAATGATTTCGACTATCCAATATATATCGATTCTGGAATATCTGGAAATCGAGTTTATTTCCGCATATATGGGGATAAAAATGCAAAGGACTATACTATAAGGATAGATTCAGAGGTTGTAGAAACCATTGTTGCTAAGGTGAAAAATATTTCAGATAGTAGCTTGCCTGTGGGGAGAAAAGAAGTAATTCAACAGGGAAGAACGGGATATAGAGTAAATACCTATAAATCTGTAATAAAAAATGGCAAGGTTGTAAGTAGGGATCTTATAACAAGGGATTATTACAAACCGAGGGAATTCATATATAGGGTAGGAACAAAGCCAGTATCGTCTCCATCTAAGCAAAGGACTGACAAGAATAAGGGCAATAATGAAAATGATAAAAGTGGAAATAAAAAAGACAGTGGAAACGGGAAAAAGAATGGCGAAGATGGAACAGAGGGTTCTAATGGCAACGATGGAAATGAGCAAAATGGCTCAGATGGGGAGTTTGAGGGTGATGAAGATTAACGCAATAAAAAAGAGTTTTTTAAAACTCTTTTTTATTGCTCTATCTACTTTTTTATGATATATTTAACTAGGTTAATTACTATTACTATAATAAATTTGGTTTGTTATATGGTTGTTACATAGATTAGGAGGATGGAAATGGACATAGCATTGTCTGTACTAGGTGGCCTAGGACTCTTTCTATATGGCATGAATCTAATGGGGATGGGATTACAAAAAGCTGCTGGAGAGAAATTGAGGAAATTAATAGGGATATTGACTAATAATAGATTGATGGGTGTAATTGTTGGAACCCTGGTTACAATGGTGATACAAAGTAGCAGTGCTACCACCGTTATGGTTATCGGGTTTGTTAACACAGGACTTATGACCTTATCTCAAGCTGTAGGGGTGATTATGGGAGCTAATATAGGTACTACTGTAACCGCTCAATTGATTGCATTTAATTTGACCGATTTAGCACCTTTGGCTGTTGCTGCCGGGGTAGGGATATGGATCGCTACGTCTAGGAAAAGGGCCAAAAACTTAGCTGAGATCATGATTGGCTTTGGTATATTATTCATAGGCATGGATATGATGAGTAGCGGTTTAAAACCATTGGCAGATAACCCCATATTTTCGAAAATAATTATAAGTTTGGATGATCCATTCTTAGGGATTTTGACAGGGCTTGGATTGACCACAATAGTTCAGAGCAGTAGTGCTTCCATAGGTCTATTGCAAGCTCTAGCTTCTCAAGGATTAATAAGTTTGAACATAGCATTTCCTATACTATTTGGCGATAATATTGGAACCACCACCACAGCCTTAATATCCAGTGTGGGTACTAATAGGACAGCAAAAAGGGCTGCTACAATTCACTTTTTATTTAATCTAATAGGTACTATTATATTTATGACCATACTTAGAGAACCTATTCAGGCTATTGTATTAAGGCTTTCCCCTAACGATGTACAAAGGCAGATTGCTAATGCTCACACCATATTCAATCTTGTAAATGTACTAATTCAGCTTCCCTTTGCCGGGTTGTTGGTAGAGATAGTGAAGTGGATAATTCCTGGTGAAGAGGATGAATTGTTGGAAGGTGGCCTAAAATACTTAGATCCAAGGATTATAGAAACACCAGCTATAGCATTGGGTCAGGCCAATAAGGAAGTATTTAGAATGGGTAAATTGGTGGAGAGAAATTTAATCAACGCCTCTAAGGCATTTCGAAATAGGGATGAAGGGCTAATAGACAAGGTTTTTTCGCAAGAACAGATTATCAATAGGTTGGAGCGAGAAATTATGGAGTACCTGGTAGATCTTTCAAACGCTTCCTTAACAGATGAGGAACATAACAAGATAAATATATTGATGAACATAGTAAATGATCTTGAAAGGATAGGGGACCATGCTGATAATATTGGTGAGCTGGCTCAGATCTTTGTGGATGAAAGATTGGAATTTACCGATGATGCTATGGAGGAGTTTGATAATATATTTGGAAAAGGGCAGGAGGTGCTTAACAAGACATTAGATGCCCTTATTAATGTAGATTTTGATAAGGCCAGGGAGGTCCTACTGCTTGAGGAGGAAGTGGACTTCTTAGAACAGAAATATAGAGCGAATCATATAAACAGGTTGAACAAGATGCTGTGCACGCCTAGTGCAGGGGCAGTATTTTTGGATTTACTGAGCAATTTAGAGAGAGTATCGGACCACTCATCCAATATATCCCTTTATATATTGGATCAATTAAAAGGCAAAGATGTAAAAAATAAAAAAAGCTAAATAGGGTTGATTATTTTTTTAAAATATATTATAATGGCTGTAGAATGTGAAAAAAGTATCAAAAGAATACTAACGACATATATTTTCCGGATGACAGATACGGGAGAGTCCGTTTTGGCGCCGAAGGATTAAGTCATGGGAAATTGCCGTTCCATGGTGATAATCTCAGGCAAAAGGACCGTATTTTGACGGAACTCTGGAAAAGCGTAAGCGCCGAAGGGGCAATCTATCGTTTAAGATAGGGAAACTCTCAGGTGAAAAACAGAGTAGAAGGCATCGTGGCAGAGCCTTCCACTCTGTTTTTTGTATGAAAGCAATAAAAATTAGATATGTTTGATAAATTTTCTACTTTTTTACAAGAAAGGCTTGTTTTATTACCAGAAGTTGTTTATGATTATAATAGGGGTATATCGCTAAAGCATATTAGTCCAAAACAATTCAAAAACAAATGAAGAAAAATACATAAAAGAATAAGAAGTAGAAAACCATATCGGTTGAATAGTATTTAGAGCTCTTCATGTTCAAATATCTATTGTTTCAAAATTTCATAACACCATAGTTATATTAATTGTCAATACAATAAATTGATTTAAAGGAGGAAAAAAAATGATCTATGATGTAGTCATCTTGGGGGCAGGGCCTGCAGGGTTAGCAGCAGGATTATATGCATCTAGAGCAAGGTTAAAGACCCTTATCCTTGAAAAGGAAAAGGCTGGGGGGCAAATAGCAACAACTGATGAAGTAGCTAATTATCCAGGTTCGATAGAAAACGCTACCGGACCATCCCTTATCGAGAGAATGGTTGAGCAGGTAGATGAATTTGGCGCTGAAAGAAAAATTGACACTGTTAAAGAGGTTCAACTTGAAGGTGAGACTAAAGTAGTAAAGGGTGAAAAAGAGGAGTATAAGGCAAAAACCGTAGTTATTGCTACTGGGGCTATACCAAGACCTATAGGTTGTCCAGGGGAAGCAGATCTTGTGGGCAGAGGAGTTTCCTACTGTGCTACATGTGATGCAGCTTTCTTTGAGGATATGGAAGTATATGTAGTTGGTGGTGGGGATACGGCAGTAGAGGAAGGTATGTATCTATCTAAATTTGCTAGAAAGGTTACAATAATTCATAGAAGGGACGAGTTGAGGGCGGCAAAATCGATTCAGGAAAAGGCCTTTGCTAATGAGAAAATGGCGTTTATGTGGGATTCGGTTGTAACGGAAATAAAAGGCGATGGCATAGTAGAATCTATGATAGTTGAAAACGTTAAGACAGGAGAAAAAACTGAAATAGTTGCCGATGAAGATGATGGAACATTTGGAATATTCCCATTCATAGGCTTTGTCCCAGCAACGGAAATATTCGAGGGAATTGTAAATATGGAAGGTGGGTACATATTAACCGATGAAGATATGAAGACCAATGTACCTGGGGTATTTGCAGCTGGGGATGTAAGGGTTAAATCTCTAAGACAGGTTGTAACTGCAACTGCAGATGGTGCCATTGCTGCTGTTCAAGCAGGTAAATATATAGATGAATTAGAGGGTACCACATATGCAGGGGATAAATAAAGATTAAAATTAAAAATAGGAGGTATAAATATGATAGAGCTGACTAGGGACAATTTTGAAGAAGAAGTTACCAAAGCTGAAGGATATGTTTTGGTTGACTATTGGGGACCAACATGTGAACCATGTAAGGCGTTGATGCCTCATATAGAGGAAATGGAAAAGACCTATGGAGATAAGATTAAATTTACATCCTTAGATATAACTAAAGCTAGGAGATTAGCTATAGCACAGAAGGTAATGGGATTACCAGCTATAATAATGTATAAAGATGGAGAAGAAGTAGAGAGGTTAGCAGAATCCGAAGCTACTGCTACAGCTGTAGAGGAAATGATTAAGAAATATGCATAGAGGTTTTTAGTTTAGGGTTTTGCCCTGGATTAATATAGACATTCATTCTCAAAATTAAGGGGAGGTGAACTGTATGCGTCTAGAATTAGGCCATGTGCTTATAAAAGACGTTCAATTTGGTGAAGACACCAAAATTGATAACGGGGTGCTCTATGTAAATAAGGAAGAATTGATCGATTTGATCAAGGAAGATGAGCATCTTGGAGAGGTAGACGTAGATATTGCAAGACCTGGTGAGAGTGTTAGAATCACCCCAGTCAAGGATGTAGTTGAACCAAGGGTGAAGGTTGAAGGGCCAGGTGGGGTATTCCCAGGCATACTTTCAAAGGTTGATGTTGTAGGTTCAGGAAAAACCAATGTACTAAAAGGTTGTGCAGTGGTAACAACCGGTAAGATTGTAGGTTTTCAAGAAGGTATTATAGATATGACAGGACCTGGAGCGGATTATAGCCCATTTTCAAAAACTGTAAATCTAGTGTTAATATGTGAACCGGTTGAAGGATTGAAGCAACATGATCATGAAAAAGCGGTAAGGGTTGCAGGTTTTAAGGCTGCTGCATATGTAGCAGAAGCAGCAAGGGAATTGACACCAGATAAAGTAGAAGTATACGAACTTGATACTCTACTAGAGGGAGTTAATAAGTATCCAGATCTTCCAAAGGTAGGGTATGTCCAAATGCTTCAAACACAAGGGTTATTGCATGACACCTATGTATATGGGGTGGATGCCAAAGAAATAGTACCAACCATAATGTATCCAACTGAATCTATGGATGGTGCAATTGTAAGCGGTAACTGCGTATCTGCATGTGATAAGAATACAACTTATCATCAGATGAACAACCCAGTCATTGAAGATTTGTTTGCAGTTCATGGAAAGGAACTCAATTTCGTTGGGGTAATAATAACTAATGAAAATGTGTACCTAGCGGACAAGGAAAGATCATCCAATTGGACAGCTAAATTGGTTGAATATTTAGGCCTCGATGCTGTCATAATATCACAAGAAGGGTTTGGAAATCCAGACACCGACTTGATAATGAACTGTAGGAAGATAGAACAAAAAGGCATTAAGACAGTTATAATAACTGATGAGTATGCAGGTAGAGATGGGGCTAGCCAGCCATTAGCTGACGCCGATCCACTAGCAGATGCAGTTGTAACTGGAGGAAATGCCAACGAAGTAATAGAATTGCCAGCAATGGATAAAGTAATAGGGCATACAGAATTTATCGATGTTATAGCTGGAGGATTCGATGGCAGCTTAAAGGAAGACGGCTCTATAACTGTAGAACTTCAAGCTATAACTGGAGCAACTAATGAAATAGGCTATAATAAGCCAGTTATAGCTTGAAGTTCTACAGTTATAGAGCCGTCTTCCTTTAAGCTGCCATCGAATCCTCCAGCTATAACATCGATAAATTCTGTATGCC
>DUNJ01000220.1 GCA_012839395.1 Tepidimicrobium sp. | reverse complement strand
TGTCCAAGGCGTGCGCCCCCTACAAGGTGAAGAACAATTTGTGTTGACGTTTGGCCAAGCTAACGAGGTATTTGTATTCGAGGTAACTACTGATGGAACCGGTGACTTAATCGTTGACACCCTTGACTGCTGTATCGAAGGTGATCAATGGGGAGTACGCATTATCGATCCAGTAAGGAACTGCATTATCGATGAGGCCTGTGGAAACGGTAGTATCGAAGAGTTCAGTGGGGAAGCTGTTGCGCCAAGCTTTACCGAAGGTATTGTTGAGGTATTTTATTGCCAAGGAGTAGACGTTTTCCCAGCGGGAATGACCGCAAGATTTCGGTACACGGGTGATTCTCTAGCCGTTATGGAGGCAGAAGGATGTATAAGTGAAGAAAGAACCTGTTCGCCTGGGTTCGTAAGTTGTGAACTAAGTAGCTGTACCGCTGCCTTTGATCAGCTTCTTTGCGTAACCTTCGACGTAATCTTCACGGTAGATGCTGATGCGGTTGTGACTGATATAGAATGTATGGGGCCATGTGCATGATCTACCAATGGGCCAAATAGGGTTATGAATTACCTACAGGCCGAGAAAAGGTACCCCTTCCCGGCCTGTTACGGTTTACCGCGCATCTTCGAGAGGCGTTTTGTCAGACGATAGAAGCTCGGCAGAAATTCCGTCGAGAACATCAAAAACACGGCTCTCAAGAAGCTCACGGTAACTGACTGCAATCAGCCCAAAAAAATGAAGATGTTAGAAAAGACGGACAATGGCGCAAGCCCCACGGGGATTAGGGTTGCGAAGCAACCAGGCGAGCCTTTGGGCGAGCCAGCACCTGATCTTAATCAGGGCGTCCGGGGTTCGAATCCCCGGTGGGGTACGATCCAAACCTGTTGCATGCAGCGGGTTTCGTTTTTTTGGGGGGTAGCATTCCATTTATGCTGGGTTAGCAGTTTCTAGTTGCGAGGATTTCGTCGACTTCAGTCCTGTCACCAGTGCAAGAAATTCTTCTGGGAGCTTTCAGGAATCTGAGTTTGAAACCGAGCTCTTCATATAATTCCACTACCCTGGGCGTCGCTTGGTTGGAAAGCACTACCGGGCCCTCGTGTTGGGCTAGCCACTGGGCCAGTCTTACTTGATCATCCCACCCAAAGTCTTCCTTTGCGTACTGGGTGAATTCTACGTCATATGGGGGGTCTGCATAGATAAAATCTGTTGGGCAAGTCTCAACTTCCTGGAAATCACCACTGGTAAACTCCCAGCGGATGAGGGTTTCCTGATATGGTGTGAAGTCTCTTACATAGTTGATCCGCTTGTATCGCCCAAAGGGGACGTTAAACTCACCACTCTGGTTGAAGCGACACAGACCATTATATCCAGTACGATTGAGGTAATAGAAAAGCTCAGCGGCTTCTTTGCTGTCCGCTTTCCCTAAGGGCCCGACTAATTCATTAAACCGGTCTCTATACTGATAGTAGAGATCCTCCCTTTTTTCCATCTTGATCGTAGTCTTAAGCCCTCTTTGCAGCCATTGGTAAAAGTTGATTAGGTGGGGATTAATATCATTCAGTAGAGCTCGAGTTGGCATTAATCCCAGGGACACTGCCATTCCTCCACAAAAAGGTTCAACTAATCTGCTGTGCTTATGTCTGGACCAATATTTCCTCAAGGTGGGTACCAACCATCGTTTACCACCGGCCCATTTCAATGGCGGCCTCAAAAAACTACCTCTATTCTCACTTGGCATTGTACTAGTTGTTGGCATTTTTAAGAGCAAGCCCTTCTTACATAATAATCAACTTGGTACCTCTTTAGCTCTGGGAAGCTTTTGTCGTCATTCTTGCATCAACATCAATTGTCTGGAGCAGACTTCCATAGACTACTTCTGGGAAGCTGGATGAGACTCCTCTCAGAAGGCCCATAGGTGCTGGAAGCGTTTGGAGATTCTGGACCTGGCCAACCAGGCATGACTCGCATAGCA
>DUNJ01000094.1 GCA_012839395.1 Tepidimicrobium sp. | reverse complement strand
GAGGCATTATAGAACCTATGGAATTGCCTATAACCTTAAATTTGATAGGAAAATCCAATATGTATTATGGATTAGGGGCCATAGCTTGTGGTTTGACATGCGGGATTGATATAGATATTATTAAGGCTGCTCTATTTACTATAAAGGGCAGTGTTAGATATTTGGAAAAAATATATGATAAGGATTATATGGTGGTAGATAATAGATGTAGCACTCCATTGGATTATAATTCGGTATTAGAGGAGATTCAAAACATAAAGTATAGATATGGATATATTGTAAACGGAATTGAAATAGATGAGGGAATTTATACGGTCAAAAAGAATTTAGAAGTAATTTTAGACTGGGTTCCAATATTAAGCATACATAAGATATATTTTTATATTGATAAAAAGGAAGATTTGATAATCGATAATATAAATTTACTTCTGGAAAAATATGAAATTGAATATGAGATATATTCAGAATTGGATAGATGTATCCATGATTCGCTTAAACAATTGGGGAAGGGTGATTTGCTTTTGTTGATGGGAGATGATCCTCTAGAAGAGGGAAGGGCTATACTTAAATCGTTAATTTAAAGCGTGTACAAAAGGGTTTTGATCTATCATATTATCCATGGAAGTTGAATAGTAATAATTATAGATTCTAAAAACATAAGAATAAGGGGGATGGGTTTTCTATGGATAATAGGAATTTAGAAACAAATATTGTTAAGATTATAGGTAGAATAGTGGTACCTATTGAATTTAGCCATGAAGTGTATGGTGAAGGCTTTTATAATTTCAAGGTGGAGGCTCCACGGTTAAGTGAATCGGTTGATATACTGCGGGTAACCGTATCGGAGCGATTGATTACAAATATGGAATTAACTGTAGGTTCCTATGTAGAATTACATGGACAATTACGTTCCTATAATCGATACATAGATAATGCAAGCAGACTGATCCTGACGGTATTTACTAGGGAGATAAGGCTATTGACTGATGAAGAGGATAGGAAAGAACTATTGAAGCAGCCTAATGAAATCTATTTGGATGGATATATATGTAAGAAGCCTGTATATAGGACTACACCTTTCGGTAGGGAAATTACGGATTTACTCCTGGCAGTTAACAGACCTTATAATAAATCCGATTACATACCTTGCATAGCTTGGGGAAGAAATGCAAGATTTTGCGAAAATCTATTGGTGGGAGATCATATTAAAATATGGGGTAGAATTCAAAGCAGGGAATATCAGAAGAGGTATGATGATAGGGTAGAAACCAGGGTAGCTTATGAAGTATCCATATTTAGGTTGGAATATATTGAAAATGATAACAATAGATTGGAGAATTGTTAGAAAGGATTTGATTATGTTTTCCTATTGCATTTTTACTATAGGGTGATGGGAGAACATAGTCTTTTTTTATATATAGAATTAAAGACTAAGTTAAATAAACCCCCTAACTTTACTAGCACAGCTATATCCATACAATATACTATGTGACTAAATTTGAATGAACATATTTGACGGTTTAGGTTTATTATTTGGGGTTGGAGGTGCCATAGTTCTATCTATATTAAAGGATCAGAGAAGGGACGGAGAAACCAATATTATATCTCAACTATTGTCCCTTATAACTGGAATATTGCTAACCGTATTTGGATTGATATACCTAGAAAGGTTTTCCATATTGTAATGCATTTTTTGCTACCAAAATTTGCTATAATTGCAATGCTTGCTAGTAGTATATTCAATGTAATATTGGATTATATGTTTTTATTTGTATTTGGTTGGGGGATGAGGGGAATAGGAATAGCAACTATTAAGTAGGATAACTTTAAATGGATCACCAGGCTTTGTAATAGAATCTATGGCTGGTGTAGCTATATTCATTATCCATATCTATAGGAAGGGTCTTTATATTAATAGGCATTATTATATTGTCTAAGCTATTTGGGATAGAGGGAGTTTGGATAACCATACCGGTAGCAGGGGCAGCAACCCTATATTTTGCAAGAGTAAGAAAAGTGCAGAAAGGACCCTAAAGAACATAACTCCATTTATAGATGAAAAGTTATTCTTAACGTACGGTGGTGTGGTAGGAGGTAACTAAAATAATTAGCTACCTCCTACCCGATTTCTATTCTACTTACACATTGAATCTAAATAACACTACATCCCCATCTTTTATTACATAATCTTTACCCTCCAACCGCACAAGCCCCTTTTCTTTGGCGTTGGCGAAGCTACCAGCTTTCAATAAGTCTGCATAATTTATTACTTCTGCTCTTATAAATCCACGTTCCATATCGCTATGGATTTTTCCAGCTGCTTGGGGTGCCTTGGTACCTTTCTTAATGGTCCACGCTCTTACTTCTTTGACTTTTCCGGTTATGAAGCTTATAAGGCCTAATAGGTTATAGCTAGCGTTGATCAACCTATCCAACCCCGATTCTTTTAGGCCTAGTTCCTTTAGAAACTCTTCTTTTGCCTCTCTTTCTAGCTGAGATATCTCGGCTTCAATTTGAGCTGAGGCTACTATTACTTCAGATCCTTCCTTTTTTGCGTACTCCCTAACCGATTTAATATATTTATTGTCTCCCCCGGCTAATAGGTCCTCTTCTGATATATTACATACATATAGTACGGGCTTTAGGGATAGAAGGCCTAGTCCGTTGATCAGTTTCCTCTCCTCATAGGACAGATCTAAACTCCTTAAAGGTATTTCCTTTTCTATGGATTCCTTCAATCGATTCAACAGTTCATATTCGTGTTTATAGGATTTATCCCCCTTTAGCGATCTTTCCACTCGTCCTAACCTATTGTTGACTACCTCTAGATCGGCAAGCAATAGTTCTAAATTGACTATATCGATATCGTTTATCGGATCTATACTGCCTTCTACATGGGTTATATTATCGTTTTCAAAGCATCTAACCACATGGACTATAGCTGTTACCTCCCTAATATGGGCTAAAAACTTATTTCCCAGCCCTTCCCCTTTGCTGGCTCCCCTTACCAGCCCAGCGATATCAAAAAATTCTATGGTGGCAGGTATTATCCTTTCGGGGTTAATTAGGGTGGCCAATTTATATAATCTATTGTCGGGAACCTGTACTATGCCTACATTGGGCTCTATGGTACAGAAGGGATAGTTTTCTGCTTCTATTTCTGCAGCCGTTAGCGCATTGAATAGAGTGCTTTTACCTACATTTGGTAGTCCAATTATTCCTAGTTTCATCTAAATCTTCCTTTCAAGCATTAATTATATGCAAGCTAATTATACAACATACATATTGCTGATTCAAGAAACCAATATAGATCCTATTTTTTGTAATAAAATTTCATGTTTTTGAAAAACTATATATTACGAAGGAGGGATTTATATGATGAATAGAAGGAGCATTTTATTTAAAATTGTCTTATTTATGCTTATATTTTTGACTATTGGAATTGGATGTGATGTGGAGAACGAGGATAACGAAGAAGAAATAGGTGTAGAGGTAGGGGGAAAGGATTATGAATTATTGGTTAGATCTGAAGGGATATCCGACTTAGTAGTGGACATATATGGAATTGATGATGCCACATCTGTTATATTTAATGATATGGTAGTAGTAGGGGTAGAGATGGCCGAGGATATGGTTTTGACAGATTCTTTAAAGGAGACTATAATAGACAGTATATTGGAAAATGATCCTATGATAAGACAAGTTTTGATAAGCGATAATAAGAAGATATTTGATGATGTGGAAGCTATAATATATTCCTTGATGAATGGAGAACCCTATGACGACCAGGTGAAGGAGATCAATAGGATTATCGAGAAATTGAAAAAGGAATAAAAAAACCCGTCATATGGTCGGGTTTTTTTATTATACTATTATTATACCATTAGATAGGTACAAATTTTAAATATGGGTATGATAAACAATATATTAGTCTTTGGGAGGTTGAGCATGTGGTTTTAAGCTGCGATAGGATTGAAATCGATAAAGGAGTTGCATTAAATTTAATATCGGCGGATAAGTTCAAATCCAATATACTTAGCTTTTATTTTACATTGCCATTGGACAGAAAAGAGGTGACTGGCAATGCATTATTGCCTTTGGTATTGAAACGGGGCACCAGAAAATTGCAGACTAGTTTAAAGATCCAAAGGAGACTGGAAGAGTTATATGGCTCCAATTTAAGCATCAGCGTGGACAAGAAGGGGGAATCTCAGGCTATTAGGTTTACGATTGAAGGGCCTAAAGGCAGCTATATAGGAGATAGGAAATATATAATACACATGATAGAGCTGTTGAAATCGATAATATATGATCCCTATTTGGAGAACGGAGTTTTTAGCTGGCAATATGTTGAACAGGAAAAGGAGATATTAAAAAGGCTTATAGAAAGCAAGATCAACGATAAGAGAGAATATGCCATATACCGTTGTATTGAAGAGATGTGTAAGAATGAAAGATTCGGCATATATCCGTTAGGATATGTGGAAGATTTAAAAGGGATAGATGCCGAAACATTATATAGGCATTATGAGAATATATTATATAGGGCACCATTGGAAATTTTCTATGTCGGGGAATATGATAGGGAATTGAGGAACTTTTTGATAGATAGTTTCAAATTTTCTAAGGAGAATTTGATAGAGAACCCAAGAGAGACGGTAACTGGCAATGTTCAGACTAAGAATATGATCTATGAAGATATGGACGTAAGCCAAGGAAAATTGGCAATAGGGTATAGGACTGGAATTCCCTATGAAGATGATCTATATAATGGATTGATGGTAGCCAGCGATATATTGGGAGGTGGGCCAAACTCTAAATTGTTTAGAAATGTAAGGGAGGTAGAAAGCCTTGCTTATTATATAGGGACGACCATATACAGGTATAAATCCATTATGTTAATAGATTGCGGAATAGATTTTGATGATTTTGAAAAGGTAATAGAAATAATTAGATGCCAGATAGATGCCATGAAAAATGGCATATTTACCAATGAGGATATGGATACATCTAAAAAATCCATTCGGGCTTCCATGGAATCTATTCATGATAGCGCTTTTTTAATTGCTGAATATTTCTTTAGCAAGATACTTACCAATGATAATAGGAGTTTGAAAGAATCCATTGAAGACATAGAGAAAGTAACAAAAGAGCAGATAATGGAAGCTTCCAATAATATGAATGTGGATACCATCTATTTTCTTAGACATTTAGGATAAGGAGAGGTGTATAGTGAGTATAATCGAAAACAAGAGGATAGAAGAGAGCATATATTTTCAGCAACTGGATAGTGGATTGAATATATATTTTGTACCTAAGAAGGGTTATAAACAGAAGCATGCCATATTTGCCGCAGACTATGGTTCTAATGATAATCACTTCGTCCCAATAGGGGAAAGGGATCCTATTAAAGTGCCAGCGGGAGTGGCTCATTTTCTGGAGCATAAGCTATTTGAAGATAGAGATATGGATATATTTGATCGGTTTTCCAGGTTGGGAGCTAGTGTAAATGCTTATACCAATTTTAATCAGACAGCATATTTGTTTTCCACAACAGAGAACTTTTATGAAAGTTTGGAGCTTTTAGTGAAGTTTGTACAAAACCCCTATTTTACCGATTCAAATGTGGAAAAGGAGAAGGGGATTATAGAGCAGGAGATAAGGATGTATGAGGATAGCCCTAATTGGAGAGTATATTTTAATTGCTTAAACGGGATGTACTTGGATCATCCGGTGAAGATAGATATAGCTGGAACCGTGAAGAGCATTAGGGAGATAGATAAGGATATATTGTATCGCTGTTACAACACGTTTTATAGTCCATCCAATATGGTATTGTTTATAACCGGGGACTTATCCTTTGAAAGGATAGTGGATGTGGTGAAGAAGGCGGAGAGGAAGGACCTCCCTAAGGCTGTTGAAGAGATAGCTAGGGTATATCCTGATGAACCAACTAAAATTCAAAAGCAATATATAGAAGATAGATTGGCTACGTCCATACCTCTGTTTTCCATAGGGATAAAGGATAACAAGCTAAATATGCAAGGTAACGAATTGGTAAAAAAGGACCTAGTAACCAATCTATTGCTGGAGATTCTGTTTGGAGAGAGTTCCAAATTATATAATGAATTATATAGCAAGGGGTTGATAGATAATAATTTTACAAGCTACTTTACTGGAAAGGTGGATTATGGACACTCGCTAGTATTGGGCCAATCCAATGAACCGAATAGGGTATATGACGAAATATTGAAACATATTAAGGATGCAAAGAAGAGCAGCATATCGAAGGAGGCCTTTCAGAGGATTAAGAACAAGAATATGGGTGGATTCTTGATAGGGCTTAATTCGCTAAATTTCATATCCAACTATTTTGTAGACAACTACTTTGAAGACTTTTTATTTATAGATTTGTTAGATATTTTGGATAGTATAGAGATTGAGGATGTGGAGAATAGATTGGTGGAGAATATAGATGAGGAGAATATGGTTTTGTCAGTAGTAAAACCCATCCATTAATATTTTAAATTGCATTATTTTTGTAAATGGATTGCAATGTGTTATACTTGCAAGTATTATTGGATAGGAAGGTGTAATATATGAATCCGGTGGCTTTTAAAATATTTGGTATAGAGATTATGTGGTATGGAATATTTATCTCAGTTGCAGTCGTTATGGGGACTATTCTTGCGCTAAGGGAGGCCAACAGGTTAGGGGTAGAGGAGGATAGCGTAATAGATTTGCTGCTTTACGCAATACCTGCAGCCATAATAGGGGCTAGAATATACTATGTGGCCTTCAATTGGAATTATTATGGAAGGAATTTAAAGGAGATATTAAACTTTAGAGGTGGCGGATTGGCTATCCATGGTTCCATAATAGCTGCTACCATAGTTGCAATCATATTTACTAGGATTAGAAGATTGAATTTTTGGCAGGTAGCGGATATATGTGCTCCAAGCTTAATATTGGGCCAGGCCATAGGACGTTGGGGCAACTATGTCAATCAAGAGGCCTATGGAGTCCCTACAGATCTACCCTGGGGCATTATGGTGGATGGGGTGAAGGTACATCCAACCTTTTTATATGAATCCCTGTGGAATTTTTTGGTGTTTTTATTCCTATTATGGTATAGAAGAAACAGGGCTGAGGTTTCAGGGGAGATATTCTTACTATACCTGATGCTATATTCCGCTATAAGGTTTTTTGTAGAAGGACTTAGAATAGATAGCCTGATGCTAGGACCTATTAGGGTGGCCCAGCTAGTTAGCGTACTAGGGGTTATATTGAGCTTATATTATCTACGAAGGAGAAGAACAGAAAAGGATGCAGAAAAATAGAGGGAAACCTCTATTTTTTTTGCCTAAAATTGAGAATTTTGTAGACAAATCGCATATATGAGATGGTTTTAGCAAAATAGGACCTTTGGACCGGAAAAAAGAGAAAAATCTTTTAAAAACTATAGAAGGATTTTTAAAAATAGTATAGAATAAAGATATAGGTGGGGCTAAGTGGTAGGAAGTGGGGCAAAGTATAACTTAAGGGTGAGAACATGTTTATAGGGGAATACCAACATACGATAGATAACAAGGGGAGAGTTATAATGCCCTCCAAGTTTAGGGAGGAATTAGGGCCTAGTTTCATCATGACCAAGGGCCTAGATAACTGCTTATTTGTGTATCCACAGGAGGAATGGAATATATTTGAGAAGAAACTGAGGGCATTGCCCCTTACCAATAGAGATGCTAGAGCTTTTGTAAGATTTTTCTTTGCCGGTGCTACCGAATGCAATTTGGATAAACAGGGAAGGGTATTGATACCAGGAAATTTGAGGGATCATGCAAAGCTATCTAAGGATGCAGTTATAATTGGGGTTGGAGCCAGGATCGAATTATGGAGTAAGGAAGAGTGGAATACATATAACGATGATGATAGCTTAAGCTACGATAATATAGCCGAAAGGATGGCTGAATTAGGCATCTGATGAATAGGAGTGAAGGCGTTGAAGTTTGAACATATTCCAGTGTTGCTAGATGAAGCAATAAAGGGTTTAAATATAAAAGAGGATGGAATATATGTAGATGGGACTTTAGGTGGAGCGGGCCATTCATTGGAGATAGTCAAAAGGTTAACCAGTGGAAAATTGATTGGGATAGATCAGGATAAAGATGCTCTTAAAAAAGCTAGGAAGGTATTAGGGGATCATTTGGACAAGGTCCAAGTGGTTCATGATAACTATAGAAATATCAGGGACATATTGTCCCGTTTAAATATATATAGGGTTGATGGAATATTGTTGGATATAGGGGTTTCTTCTCATCAGCTGGATGAGAAGGAGAGGGGATTTTCTTATCATAGCCAGGCCCCATTGGATATGAGGATGGATAAGACCCAGGATTTTAGTGCCTGGGATGTAGTGAATAAATATAGTGAGAAGGATTTGGAGAGGATTATATGGGATTATGGGGAAGAGAGATGGGCTAAGAGAATTGCCAGGTTCATTGTAGACGGGAGAAGGGAAAAACCTATAGATACAACTTTGGAATTGGTGGCTATAATTAAAAAAGCTATACCCAAAAAGGTTAGAATGAAGGGGCCTCATCCAGCTAGGCAGACCTTTCAAGCTATTAGGATAGAGGTAAATGAGGAGCTGGATGTGTTGAAGGGTAGCATACCCATTATGTGCAGGCTGTTGAACAAGGGTGGAAGGCTTTGTATTATCACTTTCCACTCCCTGGAGGATAGGATAGTCAAGAATAGCTTTAGGGATTTGAATAGGGATTGCGTTTGTCCACCGGAGCTTCCGATTTGTAGCTGTGATAAGGAGCGGGAGATCAAGTTGATTACACGAAAACCCATCGTTCCGACAAAAGATGAGATCGATAGCAATCCACGCTCGAGGAGCTCCAAATTACGAATTGCTGAAAGGGTTTAGGTTCTAAATTGAAGGGGGATGGAATAAATTGTTAGTAACCAAAAGAGAGTTGGAGTACTGTTATCCAGAACATATAGATATAGATCATGAACAACAGAAAAGGATTGTGGAGGAGCGTAAGAAAAGAAGGAAAAGAGCTCGGTCGGCGCAGAAATTGCTTGGAATAGGATTTGCAGTTGTTGGGACCATTTTATCCCTCTTAATCTTAATAGGATATCTCAATATAACCAGGATAAATCATGAAATTGCCCAATTGGAAGAGCAGAAGATGGAATTGAATAGGGAAAAGGAGGATTTAATCGCCGAGCTTGAGGCTATTAAAAGTCCTGCTAAGCTGGAGGAAGACGCATTGAATAAGCTAGGAATGGATTATCCTACGGAGGAACAGGTTGTATACTTGGACGTAGAGGAGTTGAATTTTGCTGAGGATGGGGATTATGGAGACATGGGAGATCAACATTTGATTGTTCAGCGATTCAAGGAGGTATTTAATCTATTATTGGGTTTGTTTTAGGGGGAATTAATGTTGTCGTTACCCAGAAATGTTTCAAAACGAAGATTAATATTAGCTTTTGCAATGATTTTAATAATATCCTTTGGACTTATACTTAGATTAGGGTATATACAGCTAGTAACTGGGGAAGAGTTAAAAAAAGGAGCTTTGGAGCAATGGACTAAGGGTATAGAGATAAAATCTAAGCGGGGAATAATATATGATAGAAATGGCAAGAAGTTGGCGATTTCCATAAGTTCCTATACAGTATGGGCCAATCCTGCTGATATAGTAGATCCAGATAGTACTGCAAAGCAAGTGGCAAAGGTATTGGATATGGATGAATCAGTAGTATATGAGAAGATAACTAAGAAACGAAATGTAGAAAAGATTAAACAATGGATTGATAGGGATGAAGCTAAGGAGTTAAGAAAGCTCAAGCTTCCCGGTATAGAGATAGTGGATGACAATAAGAGGTTTTATCCGTATGAGGACTTTGCAAGTCATATAATAGGTTTTACAGATATTGACAATAATGGACTTTATGGGATAGAGAAGACCTATGACAAATACTTATCGGGGGCTCCTGGAAGATGGGTAAGAATTGAGGATGCTCGTGGCAAACAGATGCCCTATGATGGAGAAAGGGTATACGATGCGGAGGATGGATTGCATGCGGTTTTGACTATAGATGAAACTATTCAACATTTTGCCGAGAAGGCTGCAATGGAATCCTTGGCAACTACCAAGGCTAAGAATGTATCTATAACGGTTATGGAACCGTCTACTGGAGATATACTGGCCATGGTAAATCTACCTCAATACAATCCAAATAGTCCAAGGGATCCTATAGATGAGGAAATGGAAGAAAAATGGGCTAATCTTTCCCAGGAGGAGCTACAAAAGGAATGGTATGATATGTGGCGTAACTTTACCATAAATGATTCCTATGAGCCAGGGTCTACATTTAAGACCATAGTGGCTGCCGCTGCCCTTGAGGAAGGGATAGTGGATATAGATAGTCAATTTTATTGCGATGGATTTGTGAGAGACATCCCTGGGGAGGTATTGAAATGTGTTAGATGGTATAATCCCCATGGAGCTCAAACCTTGAAGGAAGGGATGGAAAATTCGTGTAACGTGGTGTTTGTAAATCTAGGCAGAAGATTGGGAAAGGAAAAGCTATATAAATACATAAAGGCATTTGGATTTGGGGAAAAGACTGGAATCGAATTAACCGGGGAGCAGGAAGGTATAATTCCATCCGATATCGATGTCATAAAGGAGATCAATCTAGCAACCATGTCTTATGGGCACGGTATAGCTGTAACTCCAATACAGCTTGTCAATGCGATATCGGCTATCGCTAACGGTGGAAACTTGATGAAGCCTAGGCTTGTATCCAAATTAATAGATAATGAGAATAACACGGTTATAGAGAATGAACCGGAGGCAATAAGACAGGTGATATCCAAAGCCACTTCCGATGATATGCTGGATATGATGGAAGGGGTTGTATCGACTGGATCCGGGGTTAGTGCATATGTCCCAGGGTATAGGGTGGCAGGAAAGACTGGGACTGCCCAGAAGATAATAGATGGAAGGTATGCGCCAGGTAAATATATCGGGTCCTTTGTAGCAGCAGCTCCGGCTGATAATCCCCAAATCGTAGTCTTAGTCATAGTGGATGAGCCGGTAGGAGCATATTATGGAGGAAGTGTTGCAGCGCCTGTTGCCGGTAGGCTTATAGAAGAGACTTTGGCTTACCTAGATGTTGAAAAGCAGTTTACAGAGGAGGAGAAGGCGGAGCACGAATATATGGTGAAAGTTCCAGATGTGCGAAATAAAACCATAGAGGAAGCTGGGGAAATATTGGCTGAGGCAGGCCTGAGATATACTACTGAATCTATTCATGTGGTTGAAGATTCTGCAATAGTAGGGCAATTTCCATTGCCAGGGACTGAAGTTAGTGAAGGTTCTATAATAGACCTATATTTGGCCGAGGAGTTCAAATTTGATGATAAGGTGATAATGCCAGATCTAAAGGGTAAATCCAAGGAAGAGGTAATGGAAATATTGGATGATATTGGATTGGGGTACCGATTTGAAGGGGAAGGTTGGGTAGTGGACCAAAATCCTGAACCGGGTATGAAAATCGATATAAATTCCAATGTAGAAGTTGAATTTTCCAATGTAAAGAAGTAATATTATAAAGGGCGACTTTCCAAGTTGCCTTTTAATTAATTGTATTGAATAGGATGAAAGCAGGTGTGGAATTGAAACTGGAAACGATAATAAAAGGCAGCCGGTTTACGGTTGTCAAAGGAGATAAGAATATAGGGATTACAGGTATAGAAAATGATTCTAGAAGGATATCTAATGGCAATATGTTTATTGCCATCGAAGGATTTACCGTGGATGGACATGATTATATAGATAAGGCAATAGAGAGTGGTGCTATATGCATAGTAGTAGAGAAGGATATCCTGCTAGCAAGGGATGATATAACCTTGATCAAGGTTGACAACACCCTAGATGCATTGTCTAGGTATTCGTCTATATTTTATGGAGAACCTTCTAGAAAGATGAAGGTTATCGGCATAACGGGAACCAATGGAAAGACCTCCATTACATATATGGTGGAGAGCATATTTAGGGAGGCCAATAAGGATACCGGTATAATTGGAACCATGGGTTCTAGATTTGCGGGAAAGATTATAGATAATAAGAATACTACGCCCGATTCATTAATTATACAAAGACAATTAGGCAATATGTTAAAGGCAGGGATGGAATTCTGCGCAATGGAGGTATCATCCCACGCTTTGGAGTTGAAAAGGGTGGAGGATGTGGATTTTCAAGTTGGAGTATTTACCAATTTGAGCGAGGAGCATCTAGATTTTCATGAAACCATGGAAAGTTATTATAATAGCAAGTTGAAGTTGTTCAATAGGGCCAAGGGATATAATATAGTGAATGGGGATGATATCTACGGGAAGAGAATCTTACAGGATGTAGAGAATGCAGTTCCCATAATAACCTATGGAATAGATGGAGCCTACGATATATATGCAACGGATGTAGTATGTCATATGAGGGGCGTAGATTTTACATTGAATACCTGGGAGGGCTCTATACCGATTAAGTTAAATATATTGGGAGAATTTAACGTATACAATGCGTTGGCGGCTATGGCCTGTGGTATGGTTTATGGTATAGATTTACCAACTATTAAAAAGGGCATAGAAAATATTAAAAATATTAAAGGAAGGTTTGAAATAATACCTGTTGAAGAGGATTACAGTGTGATTATAGATTATGCCCATACCCCAGATGGATTAGAAAAGGTTTTAAGGACCATAGACCAATTCGCTAAGGGAAAAAAGATCGTAGTCTTTGGAGCCGGTGGTAATAGGGACAGGACGAAGCGGCCTATTATGGGAGAGACTGTAGCTAGACATGCAGATCTATCTGTGGTGACTTCGGATAATCCTAGGTTTGAGGATCCAGACGATATAATAGAGGATGTATTAGTAGGCGTTAGGAGGGTTAAGGGTAATTATGTGGCCATAACCGATAGGAAAGAGGCAATAAAATATGCACTATCAATTGCTAAACCTGATGATATAATATTACTAGCTGGAAAGGGACATGAAACCTATACTATCATAGGGGATAAAATTATACCCTTTGATGAAAGAAAAATAGTATTGGATATATTGGAAGATATGTATAGATAACGATAAAGATACGGGAGAGGAGAAAATCTATGATTGAATATATAGATATTATTAGGGTTATACTGGTTGCGTTTATAACTACCTTAATATTGGGCCCTATAGTTATCCCTATGTTGAAAAAGTTGAAAGTGGGACAGAATGTAAGGGATGATGGGCCTGAAACCCACCTAGTGAAGAGCGGCACACCCACCATGGGAGGTATAATAATGCTGGCAGCTCTGCTTATCACCGCGATGACCTCAGGCCAGTTGAATAGCGATATGTATGTATTGTTGATGTCCACATTTGGCTTTGGGCTAATAGGATTTGTTGACGATTATTTCAAGGTTGTAAATAGGAGATCTTTAGGCTTAAGAGCATATCAAAAGCTGATAGCTCAGATAGTATTGGCGATACTATTGGCGATGTATCAATCCAATGCCTCGGTGCTGGGCACTAATATAATTATTCCCTTTTTAAAGAATAGATATTTGGATTTAGGAATCATGTATGTTCCCTTTATAGCGTTTGTGGTGGTGGGAACGGTAAATAGCGTGAACCTAACAGATGGATTGGATGGACTAGCTGCAGGGGTTACATTGATAGTTATGTCCTTCTTTGGAGTAGTTGCCCTTAATTGGGGGATGGGTAGTATATCTATGTTTTCAGTAGCTTTAACGGGGGCTTGTCTTGGTTTTTTGATATATAATGCCTATCCAGCTAAGATCTTTATGGGGGATACTGGATCCATGGCGTTGGGTGGGGCTGTGTCCGCTGTTGCTATATTATTGAATCTACCCCTTATACTTCCCATCGTGGGAGGAATCTATGTTATAGAGAGCCTATCTGTAATTATCCAGGTAATATCTTACAAGCTGACGGGGAGGAGGGTATTTTTAATGAGTCCTCTGCACCACCATTTTGAGGAGAAGGGCTGGGAGGAAACGAGGGTTGTTATAGTGTTTTGGAGTATTACGGTTATACTATCATTAATAGGAGTGGTTAGCTTAAACTGATTGAAGGTTGGGTGGGAGAATGGATTTAAGAAATAAGAATGTATTGGTATTGGGGCTGGGAGTTAGTGGAGTTTCTACTGTGAAGGCTTTGAATAGACTGGGAGCTAATATTTCCATTAGCGATACTAAGGAGGAAGGGGAGCTTAAAAAATACCTAGATCAGATAAAGGATGTAGATGTGGATCTCCATCTAGGGACTAATGTAGTCTCATTGGAAAAAGTGGATATAATAATAAAGAGCCCAGGGATACCTCCTAATATAGATATTTTAAGTAGAGCAGATGGGATGGGGATAGAAGTCATTACAGATTTGGAATTGGCTTACAGGATTAAACCCTATAGCAACTTGATAGCTATTACTGGCACAAATGGAAAGACCACTACTACGGCTTTGACTGGTGAACTCTTTAAGGAAGCAGGTATTACGACCTATGTAGCAGGTAATATAGGAGTTGGAATACTATGGGATATGGTCAACTCAAAAGTTGATGATGTATTTGTAGTTGAGGCAAGTAGTTTTCAACTGGAAAATACTATCCTATTTAATCCTAAAGTGAGCTTGATGTTGAACATCACACAGGACCATTTGAATTGGCATGGGACCTTAGAACACTATATAGATGCTAAGAAAAAGGTGTTTAGAAATCAAGATGAAAATGGATATACCATTTTAAACTATGATGATCCATTGGTCAGGGGTTTTAAGGATGAGTTACGTTCTAAGCTGGTATGGTTTAGTGTGGATAATAAGTTGGACAGGGGAGTATATATAGATGATGGGTATATTATAATAGATGATGGAAGTATAAGGGAAAAGGTATTAAGGGTTGACGAGATAAGGCTTCTAGGAAGGCATAACTTGGAAAACGCCCTAGCTAGCGTATCCATAGGTTGGGTGATGGGGTTGGACGTAGATATAATGGTCAAGGTTCTTAGGGAATTCTCCGGAGTGGAGCATAGGTTGGAATATGTAACCGATGTTGAAGGCATAAGCTTTTATAATGATTCCAAGGCGACCAACCCAGAGGCTAGTATAAGAGCAGTGGATGCAACAAATGCTCCGATAATATTGATAGCAGGAGGGCAGGACAGGGGAGCTCAATTTGATAACTTAATTCAATCCTTTGATGATAGGGTTAAAGCTTTGGTGTTATTGGGGGAAACTAGTGAAAAGATTAGAAATGTTGCTATAAAATATGGATTTAAGAATATATATGTAGTAGATGATATGAACGAGGCAGTTAAAAAGAGTTATGAGCTGGGCAATAGGGGTGATAGTGTACTCCTTTCACCGGCGTGTGCAAGTTGGGATATGTATGAAAATTTTGAGGTAAGGGGAAATCATTTTAAAAAGGCTATAAATCGCTTAAGGGAGGATTGGCATGGCTAAGAAGGGAAAAAAAAGGGCTTGTGATTTCACTTTGCTCCTATCAGCACTGCTCCTTGTATTTATTGGTATTATAATGGTATTTAGCGCTAGTTGGCCAGAGGCCATGAGATCATTTGATGATGGGTACTTTTTCTTAAAGAAGCAGATAGTTGTGGCAGGCATTGGATTTGCTGCAATGCTTTTTTTCATGAATTTTGACTATAAATTACTTAGGAAGACATCCGGCCTGATATATATATTATCCCTATTGAGCGGATTGCTCATATTTACTCCCCTAGGAATAGACAGAAAGGGCGCCAGAAGGTGGGTGGATCTTAAATTTGCCACATTTATGCCGTCGGATATTATAAAGCTAGGAGCCATAATATTTATGGCAGCTTTTTTGTCCAATAAGAAAAATAAGCCAGATAGCCTTTTAAGGGGTACGCTACCCATATTAGCCATAATTGGAGTATCTTGCGGGATGATCTACTTGCAAAAGGATTTAGGGACTACAGTAGCTCTTGCGGCTACGCTGATAAGCCTATTTTTTATTGCTGGTATGAAGGTTAGCCATCTATTTGCTATGACGGTAATTGCCGGATTGGGATTGGTGAAAGCTATTACCAGTGAGGAGTATAAGTATAGAATGAGGAGGCTTACGGCTTTTCGAGATCCATTTGCTGACAAACTGGATACCGGGTGGCAAACTGTTCAATCCCTATATGCTCTAGGTTCTGGAGGATTATTTGGATTGGGATTGGGAAAGAGTAGGCAGAAGTTTTTCTACATATCTGAGTCTTATAACGACTTTATATTTGCAATAATAGGCGAGGAACTGGGTTTTCTAGGGGCGTTGATCGTAATCCTGCTATTTATAGTGTTAATATGGAGAGGCATAAGGATAGCTTTAAGCGTGGAGGATCTATTCGGTTGTTTGTTAGCCACTGGTATAGTGGCCATGATAACGGTTCAATCCCTGATTCACATTGCAGTGGTTACATCTTCCATCCCTACCACTGGGATTCCCTTGCCCTTGGTGAGCTATGGCGGAACATCGCTAATAATATATATGTCGGCGGTTGGAATATTGCTTAATATATCTAGACATGTTAAATTGAATAGGAGTTGAGATAGATGAGATACCTTATAACTGGAGGTGGGACTGGAGGTCATATATACCCAGCTATGGCTATAGCTATGGAGATAAGGAACAGGCATGAAGACGGAGAGATACTATATGTGGGGACGAAAGAGGGTCTTGAAAGTGAATTAGTACCCAGGGAGGGTTTGGATTTTAGAACCATTAGAGTTAAAGGGATGCCCAGGAAAATAGGGAGGGATATGTTTCTTGCTATAAAGGAATTGGTTTTGGGAATAAATGATGCAAGAAGGATTATCAAGCAATATAAACCGGATATTGTAATTGGAACCGGGGGCTATGTATGTGGTCCAGTGGTATATGTAGCTAGTGGGAGAGGGATTCCTACCCTGATCCACGAACAGAATGCTTTTCCAGGCATGACTAATAAAATACTTTCAAGATCAGTAGATAAAATTCTTATCACGTTTGAAGAATCTAGAAAGTATTTTAAATATTCTAAAAAAATACTTTTAACTGGGAATCCTATACGCAAGAGTATTTTAGAGGTGGATAAGGACAAGGCCTATATGGATTTAGGGATAAATCGAAATATTCCCTTTATACTGTCATTTGGGGGTAGCGGGGGGCAAAAAAGATTGAATCAGGCGATGCTCTATGTGATTGAAAAAAATGTTTCCAATAAAAACATGCAGATAATGCATATTACTGGCAGTAGGTTCTACAATGAATTTATGGATGAGATAGAGGCTAGAGATATAGAGCTAGGAAGGAATATAAAGGTATTACCATATTTTTATGACATGCCTCAAGGACTGAATATCGCCGATTTGGTTATAACCAGCGCAGGAGCTATTACGTTGGCTGAGGTATCAGCTGTTGGCATTCCAAGTATATTGGTTCCCAAAGGATATACAGCTGAAAATCATCAGGAATATAATGCGAAGGCCTTTGAAGATGAAGGGGCAGCCCATGTAATATTGGAAAAAGATTTAACCGGGGAGGGGTTAAATAAGGCTATAGAAGAAATAATACATGATAGCGAGAGGTTGGCAAACATGGCCGAAAACAGCAGAAAGATGGGCAGATCGGATGCAGCTGAGAGAATAGTGGATATAGTAGATGATTTGATGAAATGATTAATTTATCACACTTCTGGGGAATGTGCATAATATAAAGATATATGTCAATATGGCATACTTGGAGGTGTGATAATGGGGAAAATAGTTATCAACGGTGGGAATAAGTTGACTGGTGAAATCAGCGTATCTGGTGCTAAAAATGCCATTTTACCTATATTGGCAGCTACAGTTATAGGAGGTCATGAGAGCACCATATTCAATGTTCCAAACTTAAGGGATGTGGAGGTTATGGAGGAGATATTGCTATCCCTTGGGTGTAGGATAAGGCGAATAGATAAGATGATGTGGGTGGATTCAAAGCCCATAGACAGTATACGGATTCCCGAGGAATTGGTGAGGGAGATGAGATCATCTATCATCTTAATGGGCGCTATGTTAACTAGGTTTGGAGAGATAATAATTAGCTACCCAGGTGGCTGTGAGATAGGACCTAGACCTATAGACTTACATCTGAAGGCCTTAAGGCAACTGGGGGTGGAAATCAAAGAATCCCACGGTTTTCTACACTGCAAGGCTAAGGAATTGAGGGGAACAGAGGTACAGCTGGATTATCCAAGTGTAGGGGCAACCGAGAATATCATGCTGGCGGCTGTAAAAGCTAAGGGGACTACGGTGATACGCAATGCGGCTAGGGAACCGGAGATCGTGGATTTGCAGAGGTACTTAAACAGGGCCGGAGCCAAGATAAATGGGGCGGGAACCAGCGTTGTAACAATTGAAGGTGTAGATAGGTTGACCGATGTTACTCATACCACAATGTCTGATCGAATAGTTGCAGGAACCTATATGATAGCTTCTGCGATAACCAATGGGGAGGTGGTAATAAAGAATGTGGTTATAGACCATCTTCAAGCCATTATTGCAAAATTGAGGGAGGCCGGTTGTTTAATATATAGCAATAATGATTCCTTAAAAATAGTTAGCTCCAATAGATCCAGATCCATTGAGATGATTCAAACATTACCCTATCCAGGGTTTCCAACAGATATGCAGGCTCAGATGATGGCGTTACTCAGCATAGCCAATGGTACCAGTATAATTTCAGAAACCGTGTTTGAAAATAGATTTAAACATGCAGAGGAATTGATGAGAATGGGCGCAAATATTAAGGTATTTGGAAAAGTGGCGGTGATCAAAGGGGTAAAGGAATTGACTGGTGCAAAGCTTAGCGCCAAGGATTTGAGGGGTGGGGCCTGTTTAGTCTTGGCTGGGCTATCGGCAAAGGGGGTTACTGAGATAGATGATGTATATCATATCGAAAGGGGATATGAGGATCTTCATATTAAGTTACAGGAGCTTGGGGCTGATATAAAGATGGTTTAACAGTAGCATTTTTTGCTACTGCTACAATATAGGACGAGCAAGCAGGTGAGATACTCTATGGTAAGAGGCAAGAGGATGGAGAGAAGGTTACAAAGGAGAAAGACTATATTAAAATATTGTTTACTTATCTTGATATTACTTTTATTGTACCTGTTCATCTTTAAGACTAATATATTTAATATAGAAGATATAGAAGTTATAGGGGCTAATAATATGGATCCTAAACAGATTGTTAAAGCAATTCCCTGTGCCGTAGGGGAGAATATATTTAGAGTGAATAAGAGTGCATGTGAGGAAACGCTAAACGCATTGCCCTATATAAGGAGTTCAAAGGTAAGAAGAAGCCTTCCAAAAAAAATAGTCATCGAAATAGAGGAAAGGAAGGAAGTAGCTACAATTCCATATATCGGTGCTTTTATCTATATAGATGAGGAGGGGTATGTATTATCGATAGAGGAAAGGGACGATAATGTTGAATTGCCCCAGATCGTTGGGGCGGAGTTGAGGGGTATAAAGGTAAAGGATAATGTATTTGATATGTTAGATCTCCATAATATGACGGAATTTATCTGCATAGGTGAAAAATCAGGACTATTTACATCTATGAAATATATTGATTGTAGTGATAAAAATAATATAATTATAGGATTAAAAGATGGTATAAAGGTTGCATTTGGTCCTTTACATAATGTAAAATATAAGTATAGCTTTTTACATCATATACTAAAAGACATTGAGGAAGAGGACAGAGATGTGAAGCAGATACTGTTTAATAAAGGGGAGAATCCAGTGGTGATAACTGGCAACCAACAGGGGGAATTACATGAGGAAGATAAATAGTAAAATAGCAATTACTACGATCTCATTATTTTTAGGAATCATATTATCCATACAATTGAAGACAGTAAGCAAGACCATCGGTGACGGAGTTCTCCCTACTCAGAGGGCTCAGCAGTTGGCTATAGAATTGAAAAAGGTTCAGGAGGAAAGGGATGTGGCCGCTAAGGCTTTGGATGAAGCTGAGGATAAGATAAGCCAGTATGAAAAGGGAGAGGCCGATAATAATGTATATGTAGAGAATCTATATAAAGATTTGGAAAAGTATAGGATGTTGGCTGGATATACGGATCTGGAAGGGCCAGGGGTGGTACTGGAGATACAGGATCCCCCTGCAGATATACAATTTGGTGATGGATATAGCATAATAGATGATTTGGATTTGATACTTCAAACCATAAGCGTGTTGAATGCCGCTGAGGCAGAGGCTATATCTATAAACGATCAAAGGTATACTACATTTACGGAGATAGAGAGGGCCGGGGATTTAATCGAGGTTAATGGGGTGACTATTAGTACTCCAATTGTAATTAAGGCTATTGGAGATCCACAAAAATTGGAATCGGCATTAGCGCTCAAAAGGGGTATTGTGTGGACTTTGGAATATTATGATTATATAGTACATTTAAGCAAGGAAAAGAAAGTGGAAATACCGAAGTATAGGAAATTGATGGAGTTTGTATATTCAAAACCGGTAGAAGAGGTAGGCAATTAAAACTTGGGGGATTTATATGAAAGACATTAGAAAGCATAAGTTCATAATCTTATTTTCTTCCATTATACTAGGGATTTTTATATCGGTTCAATTTAAACAAAACATACCGGATCTACCTTCTATTACATTGAAATCCATTCAAGAGACCAGAAACGAAATAGATGCTATAATAGATGAGAGGAATAGCTTGGAGGAATTGTTGGTTGAAAAAGAGAGAAAGATAGAGGAACTTGAAAAAATGGCTGATGAAGATGGAGATATAATCGAAGTGCTGAAGGAAGACTTGGAAAAGAACAAACTTATCTCGGGTTTAAAGGATGTGCAAGGTTCTGGAATTATAATCACCCTATACGATAATATGGCAGAGGATGCTTTCGGTGAAGAGTATGATTTGGATGTGGTCCACGATGTGGATATATTGAGAATTATAAATGATTTAAGGGGAGCTGGTGCTGAGGCTATAAGCATTAACGATGAGAGGATACTATCCACAACGGAGATAAAGTGCGGTGGGCCTATTATAAGGGCAAATGGTAAGAGCCTGGGAGGAGCGCCCTTCTATATAAAGGCTATAGGGGATCAAAAGCTATTGAATGCGGCCGTAAATGCACCTAATACCTATAGCTATGCACTTAAACACATTGATCGAATAAATGTTGATACTACCATAGAGGACGATATTAAAATTCCAGCATATCGTGGAAGACTTAATTTCAGATATGCAAAACCATTAAAAGAGGGTGATTAACATGTTTTTCGCTTTAATCGGTATTTTAATTGGCATGGCCATTGGATTTCTATTGCCTTATACCTATAGTGCGGCTTATTCCCTATATATATCAGTTGCTATATTGGCCTGTTTAGATTCGGTCTTTGGGGGGATAAAAGCAAATCTGGAGAATAAGTTTGATGTAAGTATATTTTTATCTGGATTTTTTGGAAATGCTATTATTGCAGCTTTTTTAGCTTATGTTGGGGATAGGCTTGGAGTACCTCTATATTATGCAGCTATATTTACCTTTGGTGGAAGGCTGTTTGAAAACTTCGCAGGTATTAGGCGTATTATACTATTTAAACGAAAAGTCGAAAAGGATAGCTAATCCCTCTATGATGGGGGAATATAAGATAATTGTATTAGAAAATAGTTTAGGAGCTGATATACTTATCTCCAATAAGAAATTTTGAATTTAATGAAGGAGGAGGTTGAGGATTTGTTTGATTTTGACGTTGATGTGGAAGGATTTGCTAGGATAAAAGTTGTTGGTATTGGTGGTGGAGGTAATAATGCAGTAAATAGAATGATAGATTGTGGTGTGGCAGGAATCGAGTTCATTGCTATTAATACTGATAAACAGGCCCTTAATTCATCAAAGGCTGAGTACAAACTACAGATAGGAGAGAAACTTACCAAGGGTTTAGGGGCTGGTGCAAATCCAGAGATAGGGATGAAGGCAGCAGAAGAAAATAGAAACGAGATAACAGAATCCTTAAAGGAAGCCGATATGGTTTTCATAACTGCTGGTATGGGCGGAGGAACAGGGACAGGCGCTGCACCTATAGTTGCAGAGGTGGCCAAGGACCTTGGGATCTTGACGGTGGGGGTTGTGACAAAGCCTTTTACCTTCGAGGGAAAAAGAAGAACCAATCATGCTGAAATGGGGCTAAAAGAACTAAAGGATAAGGTTGATACATTGGTTACCATACCCAATGATAGGTTGCTTCAAGTGGCGGAGAAAAAGACCACTATGATGGAAGCCTTTATGATGGCAGATGAGGTACTTAAACAGGGAATACAGGGAATATCGGACTTGATTGCCGTTCCCAATCTTATCAATCTGGATTTTGCCGATGTGAAGACTATAATGCATGATCAGGGTATAGCACATATGGGCATTGGACGAGCCTCTGGGGAAAATAGGGCTGTTGAAGCTGCTAAGCAGGCTATTAAGAGCCCGTTGCTGGAGACATCGATTAACGGGGCTAAGGCAGTGCTGTTGAATATTACGGGTGGAGAGGATTTAGGGCTATTCGAGGTAAACGAAGCAGCCGATTTGATAAGACAAGCTGTAGACCAGGATGCAAATATAATATTTGGTGCTGGGATAGAAGAAGAACTAAAAGATGAAATAAAGATAACAGTTATTGCGACAGGATTTGAGTCGGATAGACCTAGTCGTTTAAGGGATATTCCTATTGATGGGGTTGAAATGGATGAAGAAACCACGGCAGCTAATGACTTTTCGCTAGACGATTTGGATATACCTACATTTTTGAGGAAAAAGGATTAAAAATCTCATATAAAGATGACAAAAAACGTTTCTCGTATTAGAGATACGTTTTTTTGTTGCCTAAAAACTGACAAATTTCCATAGACAGTCCATATATAATATACATAAATGGTATGTCTTTTGAATAGGTATAATTAATAGAACATTATTATAAGGGGGTATTCTTTTGTATATATACATTGAATACCTATTAATAGAAAATATTATAGTCAATCTTATTATACTATATGTCACCAAGGGTATTACAAGAACAGAAACCAGCAAATTTAGGATATTTATAGCAGCGTTGATAGGCTCTTTATATACTCTGGTGGCCTTTTTTCCCCCATTGCAATTTATGGTCAAGTTCTCCATTAAATTTTCAATTTCAGTATTGATGATCATATTAGCATTCAACCCGGCACGGTTGAAATTATTTTTGAAGCAGATATCGGCCTTCTACATGGTGTCGTTTGCATTTGCAGGTTCAGTAATAGGTATTTTCTATATATTAAACAACAGCCTTAATTTCACCAATTTTTCTTTTAATAGTCAAGAACAATTGGTGAAGTTCCTTGTAATTGGTATAGCGTTGGCTATTATACTGATAAAGTACATATTAAGCTTTCATCGTGGAAGATTTAGTAGGGAGCGATGTATTACCAATATGATTATAGAGCTTAATGATCAAAAGGTGGAGCTATTGGCATTGATCGATACGGGCAATTCCTTGAAGGAGCCTATTTCTCAACTGCCGGTTGTAATTGTAGAATATGGAGCTTTAAAAGGGATTTTACCTGGACTGATTAGAGACATCTATTCCTATGGGAAGGAATTGGATCTTGATATTATGATCCATATGATGGAGAAGGTGGGGGAGGAAATTAGCTTTAGATTGATACCTTTTAAGTCTATAGGAAATGACAATGGTATATTGATAGGCTTTAAGCCTGATAGGATAAGGGTCAATCTAGATGATGAACTTAAGGAACTAAGAAGCGATATAGTGGTGGCGATCTATAATGATAGATTGGCTGAGGATGAAGAATATAGGGGGTTATTGCATCCTGAAATATTGGGGTAGGAGGTATGGCTTATGAAGGAAAAAGGTATTAAAGTGAGGTTGCTTTTTTATAGGTTATTGAAAAAACTCAATTTATTGGATGGTATCTATTATATAGGGAGTGGGGAGGTGCTACCACCGCCGCTAAATCCAGATGAGGAAAGTTATTTTATTAAGCAGTTGAAATATGACGATTCTATCAAGAGCGTCTTAATAGAGAGAAACTTAAGGTTGGTGGTATATATAGCCAGGAAATTTGAAAATACAGGTATATGCATTGAAGATTTAATATCTATTGGAACTATCGGACTAATAAAAGCTGTGAATACCTTTAATCCGGAGAGGAATATTAAACTGGCTACCTACGCATCTAAATGCATAGAAAACGAGATTCTAATGTATTTAAGGAGAAATAACAAGCTGAAATCGGAGGTTTCTTTTGATGAACCTCTCAATGTAGACTGGGATGGAAATGAATTATTGTTATCCGACATATTGGGAACGGATGCAGATATTATATTTAAATTTTTAGAAAAGGAAGTGGACAGGGAACTTTTAAATATAGCAATCGATAAGCTTTCTGGAAGGGAAAAAACTATCGTAAAATTGCGTTTTGGCCTTAATGATGAGAAGGAGAGAACCCAAAAAGAGGTAGCCGATAGGTTAGGAATATCCCAATCCTATATATCGAGATTAGAAAAGAGGATAATTAAAAGGCTGAAAAAGGAGATAGCCAGATTGATTTAATATGGATATCTTTAACAGATAAAAATTGAATAAAATAATCCTTAGAGGTAATAATTTTATATGAAAGGGGCAATAAATGGCGAAAGGAATGAAGTAGGTGTACACAAATAAGGTAGAGATTTGTGGTGTTAATACATCTAAATTACCAGTACTTACGAACGAAGAGATGCAGGAATTATTTGTAAGGATCAAGGCAGGGGATATGGAGGCTAGGGATGAGTTTGTACAGGGAAATCTAAGGCTGGTATTGAGTATAATTCAACGATTCAATAGGAGGGGCGAGAACGTAGACGACCTATTTCAAGTGGGATGTATAGGATTGATAAAAGCTATAGATAATTTTGATTTAAGTAAAAATGTAAGGTTTTCCACATATGCAGTACCTATGATAATTGGGGAGATTAGGAGGTATTTAAGGGATAATAATTCGATAAGAGTTAGTAGATCCTTAAGGGATATAGCATATAAAGCTTTGCAGGCTAGGGATCAATTGGTAAGCAAGAACTTAAAAGAGCCAACCATTATGGATATATCTGAGGAACTAAATATGCCTAAGGAGGAGATAGTATTTGCATTGGATGCTATTCAAGAACCTATCTCCTTATTTGAGCCTATATATCACGATAGTGGGGATGCTATATTTGTGATGGATCAGGTAAAGGATGAGGAATCGGAAGATGAGGTGTGGCTCGAGGAGATTGCATTGAGGGAGGCAATCGATAAGTTGAATGATAGGGAAAAGCTTATTCTAAATCTCAGATTTTATGAAGGGAAAACACAGATGGAAGTTGCAGATGAAATTGGGATTTCACAGGCACAAGTATCCAGGTTAGAAAAAAATGCGTTGAGGGAGATGAGGAAGTTTATTTAAAGCATGAATATTTATAATATGTCATATTTCCCATCGCTTCCTTAATATATATATTAAAAGGCATTGATGGGGTGATATTATGATTAGACTATCTGAGATGAGGGACAAGGAAGTTATAAACATAAGGGATGGTTCTAAGATTGGGCTTATCTATGATTTTGAACTAGACTTGAAGGAGGAAAAGGCCACGGCCATTATTATATTTGATTCTAGTAGAGTATTGGGGCTCTTTGGGAAAAATGATGATCTTGTTATCCCTTGGGAGAATATAGTGAGGATTGGAACGGATGCTATACTAGTGGATATAGATCCAAAAAAAAGATGATATTAGACATTATGGGGGCTATATAATATAATTAAAAATACAATTAAATGGATTTTGGAGGTACTGATATGAGATGTCCATTTTGTAATTATTATGATACCAAGGTGGTAGATTCAAGGCCAACGGATGAGGGACAAGCAATTAGGCGCAGAAGAGAATGCATAGAGTGTTCCAGAAGATTTACCACATATGAGAAGACTGAGTCCATACCATTGTTGATTATCAAAAAAGATGGCAATAGAGAGCCCTACGATAGAAACAAGGCTATAGCGGGAATATTAAAGGCATGTGAAAAGCGACCAGTACCATTGAGTGCCATAGAGAGCATAGTAGACGAGATTGAAATGGATTTATATAATTCTATGGATAGGGAGGTAACTAGTCAACACATTGGGGAGATTATAATGAGTAAATTGAAGGACTTGGACGAGGTGGCTTATGTGAGATTTGCCTCGGTTTACAGGCAGTTTAAGGACATTAATACATTTATGGAGGAATTGAAAAAATTATTGGAAGAATAGAAATTATTTGAGGTGCTATATGGAGATTATAGAGAAGACTAAGAATGGGTTGATCTATTATCAATTTAAAAGATTTAACCAGCTAAATTGGGTTGAGCATATATTTACATCTAGAATCGGCTGGAATAATGAAAATATTTCAGAAAAGCTTTCCAAATGTTTGGATATGCCAAAGTCCAATCGAATAAGTTTAAGACAGGTACATGGTACCGATGTTGTTTTAATAGATTCGTATGATGAAGATTTTAACAAACTATCCAAGTTGGAGGGGGATGGCCTTATAACCGATTTGCCAAATATTATATTGTCAACCAATCATGCAGATTGTGTTCCCATATATTTTGTGGACCTTAATAAAAAGGTCATTGGGGTAGCACATGGGGGATGGCGGGGAACCTATGGAAATATGACTAGGAATATGATCGATAAGATGAAGGGAGTTTATAATTCCAACGCTAAGGATATATTAGTTGGAATAGGACCATCTATAGGACCGTGTTGTTATGAAGTGGGAATGGATTTGGTAGAGATGTTTAAAAATAGGTATCCCAACTTTTCCAATATATTTGTGGAAAAGGATGATAAGGTATTATTAGATTTATGGAGGATTAATTATCTACAAGCCAGGGATATGGGAATAGAGGTGCAGAATATTATTGTATCCGAAGTTTGTACCAGCTGCAATGTGGACAAATTCCATTCCTACAGGAAAGAAGGTGGAACCAAAGGAAGGATGGTTACCGCAATAGGACTGAGGAGCGGTGCTTAGAAATTTAAAGTAAAAGGGATGATAATATGGAGGGTTTGGGTCTAGACCAAATACTAGTGCAAAATATTTTGCGGCATATCGATGTAGGTGTTCATGTTATCGACAAGGATAGAAGGACCATAATATATAATGAAGCTATGGAGAAATTGGAAGGGCTATCTGCCTATCAGGTATTGGAAAGGGATTTGCTAGAAATATTCCCAAGTTTAAATGAAAATACATCTACTTTAATAAAGGTTTTAAATACTGGAGAGCCTATTTGGGATAAAACCCAAACATATACAAATTTTAAAGGACGAGGTATAACATCTTTGAATTCTACCATTCCATTGACTTTAAATGGAGATATAGTGGGGGCATTGGAGATAGCAAAGGATATAACCTATCTCAATAGATTATCCAATAAGCTAATGGATTTACAATGTAAACTGAGAGAAAATTATTACGGGAAATCTGGTAGGGGAATTAGGCATTATACTTTTAAAGATATAATAGGAGAATCTGAAAGCATAAAAAGGGTCATCGAAGTAGCTATGAGGGCCAAAGATTCCCCTTCATCGGTGTTAATCTATGGGGAAACGGGAACTGGAAAGGAGCTATTTGCTCAAAGCATACACTATGGTGGGGTAAGAAGGGATGCCCCATTTATTGCGCAAAATTGTGCGGCTATTCCAGAAACCTTATTAGAGGGAATATTGTTTGGCACTGAAAAGGGAGGATTTACTGGAGCGGTAAAAAGGGAGGGGATATTTGAGCAGGCCAATGGGGGAACGCTACTATTAGATGAGATCAATTCTATGTCTCATGGACTTCAGGCGAAGCTTCTAAGGGTTATTCAAGAGGAATATATAAGGCGCATAGGTGGTACGGAGGATATACCCATAGATGTTAGGATAATAGCTACTACCAATGAAGAGCCCATGGAGAGCATAGAAAAAGGCAATTTAAGAGCAGATCTGTACTATAGGCTAAATGTTATTTATTTGCGGATTCCTCCTCTAAGGGAGAGGAGGGAGGATATACCTGTGTTATCCAATTATTTCATAGATAAATATAATTCCCTATTGGGGAAAAATGTGGTTGGAATAGCAGATGATGTATTGGACAAGTTTAATAGATATGATTGGAGGGGCAATGTTAGAGAGTTGGAAAATGTAATAGAATCGGCAATGAATTATATAGCTGATGATAAGGCCTATTTAACGCGAGAGGATTTTGTGTCCTTTGAATATATGAATTGGGGAAATAAAATATCTAGCCTAAGCGCTATGGACTCGGCCCTTCCAGATTATTTGGACAAAATAGAGGCAAACATAATAAAGGAAGGTTTGAAAAAGTATAATAACAATATAACGCGAACTGCAGAGAGATTGGGGATTACAAGGCAATCCCTACAGTACAAAATGAAGAAATACGAGTTATAGCAAAATAATTTGCATGGACTATGCAAATTATTTTGCTATAATGGTTAAAACAACAGAAAACTACATTAAAAGTCAAAAAAACGTGCAGAATATGGCACTTAAATTGCATACATATTATTCACGGAAGATATTATTATCTTAGGAGGTGTAGCTATGAAAGGCGAAAAGGTAAAGGTAATACTTTGGGGCATTGGAGCCATGGGAAAGGGAATGGCGG
>DUNJ01000093.1 GCA_012839395.1 Tepidimicrobium sp. | reverse complement strand
TATACTATAATGATGCCCCCACCAAATGTTACTGGGGAATTACACATGGGGCATGCGCTTAACAATACTATACAGGATATTCTTATAAGATGGAAGAGGATGCAAGGATATGAAGCCCTATGGCAGCCTGGTACAGATCATGCCAGTATATCCACTGAAGCAAGGGTGGTTGAGAAGATTAAAGGCGAAGGTAAGTCTAAGGAGGAATTGGGCAGAGAGGCATTTATTGAAGAGGCTTGGGAGTGGACCAGGAAATATGGTGGAAGGATAAATAATCAGCTTAAAAAATTGGGAGTATCTTGTGATTGGAGTAGGGAAAAGTTTACATTGGATGAAGGCCTTAGTAATGCCGTTAAAGAAGTATTCATTAGGTTATATGAAAAGGATTTGATATATAGGGGAGACAGGATTATAAACTGGTGCCCAAATTGTCGAACTGCCATCTCCGATGCAGAAGTAGAGCATGAGGAATCTATGGGTTATATTTGGCATATTAGATATCCGATCAAAGATGAGGATAATTATGTGACCATAGCTACTACTAGGCCAGAGACCATATTGGGGGATCTGGCTATTGCAGTTAATCCTAAAGATAGCAGATATACAGATTTGATTGGTAAAACGGCTATATTGCCGTTATTAAATAGGGAGTTACCTATAATTGCAGATGAGTACGTGGATATGGAATTTGGTACTGGCGCAGTGAAAATAACCCCTTCCCACGATCCCAACGATTTTGAGATAGGTGAAAGACATGAATTGGATCAATGTCTTATATTTAATGAGGATGCTACTATCAACGAAAAGGGTGGAATTTATAATGGATTGGATAGGTATGAAGCAAGGGAGAGAATCATTGAGGATTTAAAGAGGGAAAATTATCTGGTAGACATAAAAGAACATAGAAATAACATAGGCCATTGCGAAAGATGTAAAACTGTAGCTGAGCCTCTAATATCAAAACAATGGTTTGTAAGGATGAAGGATTTAGCGGAGCCGGCTTTAGAGGTCTACTATGAAGATGAGTTGAGATTTATACCAAGTAGGTTTGGGAAGATATATGCCCATTGGTTGGAAAATATTAGGGATTGGTGTATTTCAAGACAGTTGTGGTGGGGACATAGATTGCCTGTCTATTATTGCCGAGATTGTGATGAGATAATGGTATCGAGGGAGGCACCTGATAGATGTTTCAATTGTAATAGCAAAGATATCTATCAGGACCCCGACACCCTGGATACCTGGTTTTCATCTGCTCTATGGCCCTTTTCCACATTAGGTTGGCCAGAGGATACAGAGGAGATGAGCTACTTTTTTCCGACAGATGTGTTGGTTACAGGATATGATATTATATTCTTTTGGGTAGTGAGAATGGTATTTTCCAGTATAGAGCAGACGGGGAAAATACCGTTTAGGGATGTGCTTTTAACTGGGCTTATATTGGATTCCCAGGGTAGAAAGATGAGCAAATCTTTAGGAAATGGGATAGACCCGTTAGATGTAATTGATGATTACGGGGCTGATGCTTTGAGGTTTACGTTGGTTACAGGTAACACCCCAGGGAATGATATGAGATTCTATATGGAAAGAGTTGAAGCCAATAGAAATTTTGCAAATAAGTTATGGAATGCAACAAGGTTTGTATTGATGAACTTGGATGAGGACCTTATAGAGGATGCTTTGGACTTAGAAACCTTGAAGGAAGAGGATAGGTGGATATTATCTAGGATGAATACGGTCATTAAAGAGGTAACCGAAAACCTAAATAGATATGAAATAGGTATGGCAGCGCAAAAAGTATATGAATTTATATGGGAAGAATATTGCGATTGGTATATCGAAATGGTAAAACCAAGGCTATATGGGGAGAATATAGGGAGTAAGAAAAATGCAGCAAGCGTATTATTGCATGTACTGGAAAATATATTAAAACTTCTACATCCATTTATGCCTTTTATCACTGAAGAG
>DUNJ01000092.1 GCA_012839395.1 Tepidimicrobium sp. | reverse complement strand
TTCGGGTGGTACCTACATGGCCATCGATGCCTTCTATGCAAAAAGACCTAGGGAGGGGGCATCTTTTAACGATTTTAGGCAATTTAATTGGGACCACCATTTTGATGATCTGAAGAAATTAAATATACTAGCATCGGAGATGGAGGCTAGTATAATAATGGTGTTGGCCAGATTATGGGGGCTTAGGGCAGGTGGCATGGCGGTTGTACTCCACAATGTGGCTGAGGTTGCAGAGGATAAATCTGCCTTTAGCCCTGAAAAGGATATGGATTATTCCGATGATTATATAGAGAGATTGGCCCTTGCAGGCTGTGAGAGTATATTGGCTCTCTATGAGAAGGATAATAGGTAGGTATATAGTTTTTTTCCAACCTGTAACTTGACGCTACCAAATGGTATGATACAATTTCTAGTGAGAGGTATAATACCTATATAGATTTCATGTTAACCTATATGTTCTTACCGTAGAATGGGGTGTAAAATATGATAGAAGTGAAGGTTAAGGGCGTTAGCGTGGATCAGGGGGGAAATTTCCTAATACTATTGGTAGATGATGAGGAGACAAAAGTTCTTCCAGTAACCGTAGGAAAGCTGGAGGCTCAAAATATACTAGTACCTATTGAAGGGGTTGAAGTGCCTAGGCCATTGTCCCACGATTTGCTTAAATCTACTATAGAGGCATTGGGGGCAGAGGTTAAACAGGTTATAATAACCAAGATTGAAAACAATACTTACTTTGCCGAAATTCATATGAAGCAAGGGGAGAAGGATGTAGTATTGGATTCAAGGCCTAGCGATGCTATTGCTTTGGCGTTAAGGTGTGATATACCCATATTCATAAAATTCCCTTTGATTGAGTTTACCTACGACCTATCGGATATAAAGCTTATATAGTTTCTATAGAGAATAATTTATTGTAATATATGAAAATAAGAAAAAGAAGACTGCCGTCTTATCCAAATGTTTAGAAGCATTTGGATAAGACGGTAATTTTTTTATTTTCTTGGTCCAGAGACTTAGTATTTATTTTAGCGGAGTGAGCATAGTTTGAAACTTGAAATTGGAAATTTTCCCATAAAAAGCATTCAATTGGGCGAAAAAACTGATTTTAATAATGGAATTTTAATTATTAATTGGGAATACTACAACTGGGTGAGACAATTGAGGAGAAGTTATCGAAGGAAATTTACCAAAGAAAAAAATTTGGCAATAGTCATAATCGTGTTAATCTTGGCAAATGATTTAATATCATATATTAAGGATAATCTTGATATCTTGATTGCAATAATGATCATATCTATTGCCGGAATCCTTTGTTTTATAGGATTTATGAGAGCAAATGAACTAGAAAAAAGAAGGGAACGTATAAGAAGGTATAATACAATAAAAAGCCTACTCAATAGATATAGGAGTAGACCAACTGGCTTTGAAAAATATGTTAGTGATTTGTTTCAATGCGTTGGTTATAAGACCCAGCTGACTTCAAGGACAAACGATGGTGGGAAAGATATCATCATGTATAGAAACGGTAAAAAGTATGTAGTGGAGGTAAAATTATATAATCCATCTAATAAGATCGGAAGAGGACATATTCAAAAACTACATTCTGCAATGATAGATAGTAATGCAACCGAGGCAATCTTTGTAACAACTAGCAGTTACACAGAACCATCTATGGCATATGCAAATAGACATGGTATTCAATTGATGGATGGTTCAGCCTTGGCGGATTTAATTGACAGGGTAAATAACATGGACCTATACCAGATACAATCAGGAAAGGAATGGATATAATTATAGCAACAGCATTGATGTCCACACCTTTGTATTAAACCCTCCAATAGAAAAATGCCAACATAGCCCATTATATATGTTGGCACCATATAATATCTTTTCTAAACAGCTATAATCTTCTTCCTTTCCAAAATCATCCCTAATCAAATCATATAAGATAATTATCCCCCTAAACTACATTCATTATTTTCAAATTATCAAACTATGTTTAAGTTTAAACAAGTGCTGATTAAAATGCAATAGCGGAATTAGGATATTTTTAAAAACATGTAGAATAAGGCCATATCTTTTGATACAATACATCATAACGTGCTTTGAATTATATACCATTACCAATTAAATTCCATCATTAGTAAATAAAAGGAGTTGTTTTTTTGAAGAACAAAAGTATTTATGTAGTAATTACAATAATAGCTTTATTGTTGATTCTATTGGGTTCATTTTCAACCCTATTGGATTTTGCAACCGATTACAAATGGTTTCAGGAATTAGGCTATACAAAAACATTTTTAACTAAGCTATCTGCTCAGTTCAAAATAGGAGTGCCTATATTCACAATAATCTTTATTGCCATATTTTCTTACATAATGTTTATAAAGAAAAGATATTATAGGGAGATAGGCAGTAGACCTAGCAAGAACGTGGAAGGATGGCTCAATATATCCTTGGGATTGGTATCTGGCCTAACCTCCATGTTCATATCATCAATCTTTGTATCCAACCTATGGTTTTCGGCATTGCAATTTATGAATAAAACCAGTTTCAATATAAAGGATCCAGTATTCAATAAAGATCTATCCTTTTATATATTTGCATTGCCACTATTTAAGGAAATAGTTGGACTATTGTTTTTACTTATAGCTATGATGATAATATTATCCATCATACTCTATATCATAATGCTGGTATCTGGGATTATATCCAGTAGATTTGGAAAACAGAAGGTATTCGATATGGATGGCAGGCCATTAGGAAGTAGGATAGGAGAGATAATAGATAGGGAATTGATAAAAAATGTATTCTTCCCTGTAGGAATTTTAGCTTCCTTGTTCTTTTTAGTATTGGCTATCAACTATTACTTAAACTCCTATGAACTGCTATATTCTACTCGGGGCGTGGTCTATGGGGCAGGCTTTACCGATGCTAATATAACCCTGTGGATATATAGGATTGCAGCAATGGTTTCGATATTATCTGCCATTATGTTCTTACGTGGAACCATGAAGGGAAATATTAAGGGGGCATCCGTGGGACCTGTAATTCTTCTAGCCCTACTTATATTGGGAAATGTGGGAAATACGTTAGTTCAAAGATTCATAGTAGAACCTGACGAGATATCCAAGGAGCAAAAATATTTGGAACACCACATGGAATATACCCAAAGGGCATATGGCTTGAAGGATGTAGAACAAAGGGATTTTCCTGTGGATCAAGATCTCACCAGGGAGGATCTGGCCAATAATGAAGACATAATAGGAAACATTAGGATAAACGACTATAGACCTATAAAGCAGGTATATAACCAATTGCAGGCCATAAGATTATACTATAACTTCAACGGCGTAGATATCGATAGGTACAATATAGATGGAAAATATACTCAAGTGTTTCTATCTGCTAGGGAATTGAATCAGGAAAACCTGCAGACTAAAACGTGGATAAACAAACACTTAAAATACACCCATGGATATGGGGTGGCACTATCCCCGGTCAATGCCATAGCTCCAGATGGACAACCTGAACTGCTAATAAAGGATATACCTCCAGTAACCGATGTAGATTTGGAGATAAAAAGACCGGAGATATACTTTGGAGAATCCACAAATGATTATATAATAGTAAACACTGATGAAATGGAATTTGATTATCCAGAAGGCTCAGATAATAAGCAAACCATGTATGAGGGAACAGCCGGAATAGAGCTTAAAGGGCTCAATAGATTGCTATTTGCAATAAAGGAGAAAAGCTATAAGTTACTTATATCCAAAAATATAAATAGGGATAGTAGGATAATAAAGCATAGGAATATAAATAAACGTATTAGGAAGATTGCACCCTTTATAGAATACGATGAAAATCCCTATATAGTGGTAAACCAACAGGATGGAAAACTTTATTGGATAATAGATGGATACACGGTAAGTGAAAGATACCCTTATTCCAAGCCTTTTTCCGAGGAAAGCAATATGAACTATATAAGGAATTCGGTAAAGGTGGTAGTAGATGCATACAATGGGGATGTAAAATACTATGTATTTGATGAGGAAGACCCTATAATAAGGACGTACATGAAAATATTTCCAGAACTATTTTCAAACAAATCGGAAATGCCAGATGGATTGATGGAACATACTAAATATCCCACAACGTTATTCAATATACAAGCGGAAATATATAAGAACTATCACGTAGAAAATCCCATGGTGTTTTATAATGAGGAGGATTTATGGGATATAGCTCAGGAAAAATATATGGGCGAAGTGCAGTATGTAGAGCCTATATATCAGATGTTTAGGCTTCCAGATGCAGATAAATTGGAATTTCTATTAACCATCCCATACACACCTAAAACCAAGCCCAATATGACATCCCTACTTGTAGCCAGAAACGATGGGGAAGATTATGGAAAATTGCTTCTATATAAATTTCCCAAGGGAAGGACCATACAAGGGCCTATGATGATAGAATCCAGAATAGATCAAAATACCGAGATATCGGAGCAGCTAACCTTGTGGAGTCAAGAAGGTTCCAAAGTGTTGAGGGGAAACGTAATAATAGTTCCAATTGAAAATTCACTACTATATGTGGAGCCCATATACTTAGAGGCGGATAGCGAAAACAGCTTTCCAGAGGTGAAACGGGTAATAGTAGCCTTTGAAGATAAGATAGTAATGGAAAGAAGCCTTGAGGAGGCCTTGGATAGGATATTTGGAAAATCTAAGGAAGCAAAAGAAGAGAAAGGGGAAGAAAAACTAGAAGAAAGACTAAAAACAGATGAACTAGATGGCGAATCAGAGAAGCTAATTAAAAAAGCGATTGAAACCTTCAACAAAGCTAAGTCTGCTTCCCAAGAAGGAAACTGGGCGGAATATGGCAAATACATAGAGGAGCTGGAGGATATATTGAATAAATTGGATTCTTGATTTATATTAGGTTTTATATACATTCCTACAATTGGTCTCCCGCACAAGAAATATAAAGATAAATCCTAACCTGAAAATAGCCAAACTGTTTTCAGGTTGTTTTGTGTGCCCAGCATGGGCACAATCTAATGGGTGAAAGTCCCTAGCCTGCCCTAGTAGTGGGAAAGACATAGCCAAGCACCAAGGGTGTCCATGGCACGGCTTTGTATATGTGGCAGACATGGACCTAGAAAAATTCTTTGACAAGGTATGCCATAGCAAATTAATAGAAGTGCTATCAAGAACCAT
>DUNJ01000091.1 GCA_012839395.1 Tepidimicrobium sp. | reverse complement strand
GCCTGTTTTGCAAATTTTGTAGTTACTATCTTATCGTATTTTACCCTTTCATCTAGTTCGCCTGCCATCTCCATTATATCCATAAGATGATTTAATCCTTCCTCGGTAATGATTAAATCTGGCTTCCAACTATCTTGTTCCCTATATCTATCTATTAGAGCAACCAATACATCGTGGTCCGTATCTGGAAATTGAGGTTTTAGGGCTTTTGCAATTTCCTCAGATGAATGTTCTTGCACCCAGAGCATCCCTTTATAAATAGCATTTGTAAAGCTTTGTATCATTTCAGGCTTTTCTTCTAGTATACTCTTAGTGGTTGAATATCCTGTATAGGGTATATAACCTGCCTCTTTACCGATGGAGGCTACCACATATCCTTTACCCTCTTTTTCTAGGGTAGCAGCTACAGGTTCAAACAGTGAGACATAGTCCCCTTCACCGCCAACAAAGGCACCAGCCAATACATCAAATTGAACATCTGTCCTTAGATTGATATCTTTTCCTGGGGTAAGTCCATGTTTTTTGACTACATATTCCAATGTCATAAAGGGCATGCCACCTTTTCTACCTCCAAGCACTTCCTTACCTTTAAGTTTATCAAATGTAAAGTTCGGATCAGGTTCTCGACCTACCAGGAAGGATCCATCCCGTTGGGTTAATTGGGCAAAGTTGATGGCATAATCTTCCCTACCTTGTTTGTATACGTATACGGAAGCTTCCAACCCCATAAATCCAATATCCGCCTCTCCGCTTAATAGGGCTGCCATAACTTTATCTGCTCCTTTACCATCGCGAATCTCCACATCCAATCCCTCTTCTTCAAAGAAACCTTGAGTTAAGGCTATATATTGTGGGGTATAAAATAACGAGTGAGTTACTTCCACCAGCCTTACCTTTTCTAAGTCGTTTTTTTGGCAACCGACTAGACCAGTGCCAATTACAAATATTAATACTAGCATTAGTGAGATTGCCCTAAATACCTTTGACATCGTATCCCTCCTATAATATTATATAATTATATTATTCTATTCCTGCAATTTGGTTACAGGGGAGGAATAGATTTATTGAAAAGAGGCTTGAATATGACAATACCCAATATATTAACAGTATTTAGAATCGTTTTAGTACCAATATATCTATATCTGTTCTACTCTTCTGGAGAAGAGAGGCTAGTTTATGCAGGAACTGCTTTTGTTATTGCTGGAATTACCGATGTCTTAGATGGATATATAGCTAGAAAATATAATCAGACTACGGACGTGGGGGCGGTGCTAGATCCGCTTGCCGATAAGTTGATGACCTTTGCCGTTCTAATTAGCTTTACTATGGCGGAAATGATACCCTATTGGATTCTATTGATTATTGGGTTAAAAGAGATAGTAATGATTTTTGGTGGCCTTATACTATATTTATTTAAGGGGAATAAGGTATTGCCATCCAATAAGTTTGGAAAAGCTGCTACTATATTTTTCTACGCTTCCATATTATCGGTTATGTTCAAAACTCACCTATCGGTGATAAGGATATTGTTTTCGGTGATGATCATATTGAATATAATAGCTTTTTTAAATTACCTGACGATATATCTTTATATGAGGGATAAGAGTGGCATAGGATATCGTCAGGTAATTTAAAAAAGCTATTATATTCAATATGATCATCACCGAAAACAATATCCTTATCACCGATAGGTGAGTTTTGAACATAACCGATAAT
>DUNJ01000005.1 GCA_012839395.1 Tepidimicrobium sp. | reverse complement strand
CATCTATAGCTTTAGTCTTGTTCTCAGATATATAATCTATGTTTTCAGTCATAATCCTATCCAATATATCGGGATTTACATCGTGCTCCTTTAAAGCTTCCAATAGATCTGCTATATCCAATTTTATTAGACTTCGATCTGCTTTATACATATGAAATATTATATCAGCCAAAATCCTACATTCATAGTCAAAAAAATCCCCTAAAACTAACTCCTCTTTCAATATATCATAATAGCTTCTATCTTCAATCATAAGTCTTACCAATGTCTTCTCCGCCTTCAAATGTGCAGGCTCCAACACGGTTTTAATTGGGGTTATTCCATTCTTATTATCTCTATATTTTCCATTAATATACTTGTCCCTGGGAATACTTCCAGTACTAGTAAAAGCCCCGCCTAACACTTCCCTTTGTATTGCTTCTCTGGATATTCCGGTATCCATGGATACCTTATCGATATATACATCCTTTTCCACAGGGCTTTTCAATCTTCGTATAGATCTGGATATCTCCTTGGTAAACTGGATCTTTCCCTCCGCATTAGATAGATCATATCTCTGCTTATATATATGCATCTCATACTCGATGGGATTTAAGGCCTCATCTAAAAGCCTTTCAAACTCCTTCAATCCATTTTCATTGATAAAATCATCTGGATCATCCCCCGGTGGCAATACCACCACCTTAGGCTCCACCCCTTCCCGTCGTATCAAGTTCAATGTCTTCATAGTTGCATTAATCCCTGCCATATCCGAATCGTAGCAGATGAAGATCTCTTTTCCATATCTTTTAAGCAACCTAACTTGGTTGGAGGTAAAAGCGGTTCCCAAGCCAGCAACTCCACAATCTATTCCATTTTCATGCAAGGCTATAACATCCATATACCCCTCCACCAGTATTATTCTATCCCTATTGGATCTATCCCTCAGTAGATGTAATCCATAGAGATTATCCCCCTTGGTAAATACCAGTGTGTCTCGGGTATTTAAATATTTGGGCATGGAATCATCCAATATCCTTCCGCCAAATGCTATAACCCTTCCCCTAGTATCCAGTATGGGAAACATAAGCCTATTTCTAAACCTATCATAATAACCCGATCTATCCCTTCTTCTGGCTATCAATCCCGCCTTGTCCATATCCTCAGCAGAATAACCTTTCCTCTCTAAATGCCTATATACCCCATCCCAGCTATCCAACGCATATCCCAATCCAAATCTATTTAAGGTATTTCTCCCTATATTTCTGCTATTCAGATAGTTCAGTACCTTTGTATTGTTAATTAGATTATGATAGTAAAACCTAGCTGCCTCCTTATTTATTTCATATATCCTCTCCTTTTCCAAAATCAATTCATCATTTGCTTTGCCACCCTTTTCCAAGGGTATACCTTGCTCCTTGGCCAATAGCTTTACCGCATCCACAAAAGATAAGTTTTCCATCTTCATCATAAAGGATATGACATCTCCACCTTCCCCACATCCAAAGCAATGAAACAGTTGTTTCGTAGGAGATACGGTAAAGGATGGGGTCTTCTCATTATGAAAAGGACACAATCCTATATAATTATTCCCCGTCCTCTTTAAGGATACATACCTGGATACTATATCCACCAGGTCACTGCCATCGTTTACCTGTTCAATTATATCATCATTTATAATACCCGCCATGGATAATCACCCACTATAGTATAATTCGACAAGATTTAATAAAATCCTTCTTTATTTAATATTTTTGCCAAGGTTTTGGAATAAAAATTTCCTTAACCAAATTCACCGCATATCTATCCGTCATTCCTCCAATATAATCGCAAACTATATCCTCCTTAGAACAATCCCTTTCCCTATACTGTTCCCTATGCTCCTTAGGCAATTCCAAATAATTATCCATATAATAGTTATACAACTGCTCTATAGTATATCGAGCCTTCCCCTCCTCCGCCTTAGCATATTCATTTAAATACACCCTATCAAACATGAACTGCCTCAACTTCTCAGTACAATATCCCACCCTATCGCTCATGGATATTCTATCCCTATTCAAGCTATTCTCTATAACATCCAATATCATAACATTAATTCTTTCACCATGATATTTTCCCAACACTTCCAAACAATCCTTGGGCAATTCATCTTCCCCTATTATTTTAGCCCTTATAGCATCGTCTATATCATGGTTTATATAGGCAATTCTATCTGCAATTCTAACTATATTTCCCTCCAACGTCTCCGGCCTTCCATCGCCAGTATGATTCAATATTCCATCCCGCACCTCATAAGTTAGATTGAGCCCCTGCCTTCGATAGGTATGCTCTAAAAAATCTACCACCTTCAAACTCTGTTCATTATGTTTAAACCCTTCCGGATGAAGATCGTTTAACGCACTCTCTCCAGTATGCCCAAAAGGAGTATGTCCCAAATCATGGCCCAACGCTATCGCCTCAACCAGGTCCTCATTAAGCCTTAACGCCCTTGCTAGGGTTCTAGATATCTGTGCTACCTCCAACGTATGAGTTAATCTAGTCCTATAATGATCCCCCTCAGGGGCTATAAATACTTGAGTCTTATGCTTCAACCTCCTAAAGGATTTCGAATGGATTATCCTATCCCTGTCCCTTTGAAATTCAGTCCTTATATTGCATATATCCTCCTCAACCATCCTTCCCCTAGTATCCCTACTCAGGGTGGCATATGAAGATAAGTTATTTCTCTCCCAATCCTCCAATCGCCTACGTATATCTATCATTAAAATCCCCCACATAAAATTTGATACTTATAT
>DUNJ01000208.1 GCA_012839395.1 Tepidimicrobium sp. | reverse complement strand
TCCCGGGCTTTTCGAGCAGCTTCTCGAGCTCTAGATGCACTAATTCCCTTTTCTACTATAGTCTTGGCAATAGAAGGATTTTCCTCCAGGAAACTGGAAATTCCCTCAGTCACTACTGAATCTACAATCCCCCGAATATCACTATTACCAAGTTTTGTTTTGGTCTGACCTTCAAATTGTGGATTTTGAAGTTTTACACTGACTACAGCTGTCAAACCCTCCCGGACATCTTCTCCGGAAAGATTTGAATCCTGTTCTTTTAATATATTTGTCTTTCTGGCATAATCATTAATACTGCGAGTTAGTGCACTCCTGAACCCACTGAGATGAGTTCCACCTTCATGGGTGTTGATATTGTTGGCAAAGGTAAGTACATTTTCCATATAAGAATCATTGTATTGCATGGCCACCTCTACTTCAGTATCATCACCACTATAGTGAACATATATAGGGGTATCAAAGAGAGGAGTTTTCTTTCGATTCATATATTTTACAAAGGATACAATACCACCTTCATAGTGGAAAACACTAGATTTTTCGGTCCTTTTGTCCTCAAGTTTAATCTTAATTCCACGATTTAAAAAGGCCTGTTCTCTAAGCCTTTGGGTCAGAATATCATAAGAAAAATTTATATCATCAAAAATATCTTTATCGGGTAAGAATGTAATCTTCGTGCCAGTTTTGTCACTATCTCCTATCCGTTCCACCTTAGTTTTGGGTTTGCCCCGCTCGTATTTTTGCAAAAATCTACCACCATCACGACAAACCTCAACTTCTAGATATTCAGACAAAGCATTTACTACCGATACTCCAACACCGTGAAGACCGCCGGATACCTTGTAACCACCTTCACCAAATTTGCCTCCGGCATGAAGCATAGTAAGGGCTACTTCCATGGCGGACTTTCCCACTTTTGGTTGTATTTTTACCGGAATTCCCCTGCCATTGTCCTCTACAGTTACAGAATTGTCTTTATTTATAGTAATACAGATATTATCACAAAAACCAGCTAATGCCTCATCAATACTATTATCAACTACTTCATAAACTAAGTGATGTAATCCCCGGGTATCAGTAGACCCAATATACATCCCTGGTCTTAGTCGGACATGTTCTAAATCTTCCAAAACCTCTATCTTATTTTCATCATATATATTTTTATTATCCAAAGGCAATACCTCCAAAGCTTAATCCTGAAGCCTTTTCAAAAATTTTGATCTTTTTAAAAGGGTTGTAGAAGATATAGGGGAAAAGAAAATCTTCTTGTCCAAAACTAAAAGTGATTTCTTTTGGGCATTGGTATCATGAGTATCTTTCTCCACAAACCCTTCTTCTTCAGCCACCTGTAAAAAATCTGATGTGTCTTTCGAATTGGTGGTCTCTTTGTCAAGAATCATTATTACATCCCTTGTCAATACTACTTCATCATTTCCTATGTGGATGAACAAAGGTTTTTTCCCCCTTTTTTAATTTTATATTTTATATCTTTTACCATGAGTTTTGCAAATTTTTGCCGGAGATTTTCATCTTCAATCTTTGAGCTTATATTATATACCATTTTTAGCTTTTTTTCAGGAATTTCTATTTTTATATCATTTTTATACGGTTTTTCTTTGAATTCTGGGGTTTCAT